>DALYIB010000059.1:0-12487 GCA_031970595.1 Pseudobdellovibrio sp. | reverse complement strand
AAATTGGTCGGGGCGAACTGTCACACACCCTGACTGACCCCAAGAGTATAGGACTCTATTTCACGAGCCTATGAAATAAAGGTTGTTACGCAAGAAAAGATGCAGTGATTTCAGTTGGTTAGAATGTAGTTATGGAAAACTTCGAGTATGCATAGCTTAGAAATGGGTCTTTTCAATCAATACAGATAATAATAATTCAATGGACTCACCTAAAGAATACCGATTTCAAATGACGATTGATAACTTACCCTGCGAGGTACTTATAATTCGATTAAATGGAATCAATGAAATTTTGACTGTAAATGTAATGGATGACTGCGTCATCAGCACTGAAGACCTTAGCAATGAGCAAAAAGAAGCTATTCTAATAAATGCTGATAATTTAATTAAAAATGAAAACTAACTCCCCTCAAACTAAAGTACTTCCATGATTTACACAGCTTTATTGTAGATCTTGGTTAATCTAAAGATTTTTGCAGGCTCTCTACGAGTGATTTGACATTTACCATTGGCAATAGACATATCAAAGTGGCTCAACAGAGGAGTTCCAACGGCTGCAAAGGGCTTTTCACTGTCTATGATACTTATTAATGTACTGATCTGAATATCTTCAAGTATAAGCACTGCCCTATAGACTGATAAATTGCGTATTGAACTATCTGCCAATTCAGTTTCAATATTTTTAACTAAGGGCAACTTAGTTATCCCTAACGAATCAGCTATATTTTTTGACAAGAGAACTGCCGATGTTAGTCCCGTATCAATTAAAAAATTAATTGGTTCTGACATATTTTTATCAACTGGATTTAAAATCTGTCCTTCTATATAAAAAGAATAATTTGGCCCACCTATACAACTTAATTTTTGCTTATTGTCTGCAGTCACAGTAGCTTTTTTTGCATGGGGTACATGTGTGCTCTGTTTTAAACTGTTCAGCATTGCTTTATGCATATTCACCTCTGAGTTAAAGATTTCGACTCAAAATGTGAAATATTAAACTATCGAAATTTATCAAAAAAAACAAAAGAAAAAAAACTATATCCCTTTTCACTAAAAACCAGTCATTTTTTAAATAGATGAATTTATTTAAAAATTATAATTTTATCACTACTGATACCGTAAGCATAGGTCGCATATTAGGCTTACCGAGCGTCTTGATAACTTCGATAGATTCAGATTTTGTTTCAAATTTAAATTTTTCTATTGGACCAGAAATAATAGTTGGAGCTATTGAGTGCTTTTTTAAGTACCTCTTTATTTGCGAATCGATATCTACAGCATCTTTAATATCGAGCAACATTAAATTGAATTGCGTAACAGTATTAGTATTAATTCTGATTGAAAGCTGGTTGTTCTTATTTTCAAGAGTACACATTTTTTCATTTGTTTCCACAACCGAACAATTAAAGTTATCAAAATTTAAATCTGTCACACCAATACTAAACGTTTTGTCAACAGAAGGAACTGTCAAATTGAAGTCAGATATCAGTTCACGACTTGCAATGGATTTGGGGGAATTTTGATAAATAATCAAACTTTCTTTGCGTGGCAAATTCGAAAGGTAATATATAGCGCTAATAATAAGAAAAACAATAGCAGCATAAGTCAACCGATGCCTTATTTTGAGAAAAATATCGTTGGCTTGTTGTTCGCGCAGATACTTCAACACAACTGCATTATCTTTAATTCGCTCACTTGGCTTAGGATGATTTTTATAATTTTTAACTTGTTTCCAGCCAATTCCGGTAATTTTAATCAGCTCTGTTTCAAATTCCTCATTCGACACACCACCATGTTTTTTAGAAAGCGCATCTGTTGTCTTAGACAAATATTTGTTGGCTTCTTTGATAGTTGGATTAAATCGAAACAATTTCACACCATAAGCATAACATTTTCATCGGAAATGTCACTTTACCACTTTTTGAATTTTAAAAATCATACGAAATTGAAGGAAACGATAACTAATTTTTCGATTCATTCGAATAGAAAGCAATAATGACTATGACTCAATCTCGTACACGTCCAGTTTTGAAACATATAGACTTCAAAGCCTTGGTTGAAGAAAGCCTACCTAAGGGCTATGACGAGATCTCGAACAATAATATCGACATCTTGATCGAGACTACCGAGAACACGACAACTAATCAAAACTGTTCTAATATGAACCACAGATTACATATTGTTTTAAATGAGCTACTAAAAAATAAAAAACTTTCAGTGCGAAGAGCCGCAAAAGACAGTGGCGTTCCGCTATCCACACTGACTGGATATCTGAAACCCAATAAACACCAAATTGATCCCAACCATTTAATGGTTTTAGCAAAGTACTTTTGTGTTTCAGTGGACTATTTGCTGACTGGCAAAGATCAATCAATTCAGATTGGAAAAATGCCAACAAAAAAATTATTTAGTCGTTGGGTAAAATTAACCATCGAAGAAATCGCAGATGATAGCGATTTAAAAATTAAACCGGAGGAAAAATGAGACATATTAAATGGGCATTAGTTATACCATTACTGATAGCTCTTGGCTATTTTGCTAATAGTTCTTTAAATAAATATCCTATCAATAGCGAATACTGTTGGCTTGACATAAATTTTGCAAAAACTCAACGAATTGGTCTGTCGCTTAAAGTACTTGATAAAAAAAATAATGAAATTCAATACCTTTTTACTCATGTAATGGCACACGCTGTTTTACAAAATATGGTCGGAACTCATGGCGTATCAAGTGGATCATCTAGTATAGCTAAATTTGAACAACTGATAGAAGAAAATACTTTGGATAGTGCAACCTGCACTAAAATGCATTCCATTAGAGACAAAATTAGTCAGGTTTTAGAAGATGAAGTTAAAAAAGAAAAAATAAATAAATAAGTTAATGATTTTTAACAAAAGGGGAAATAATTATGAACAAATACTTAATATCAATAATGGCATTACTTGTTGCTGCTTGTAGTAGCGTTGATAAACAAAATCAAAACTTAGCAGAGCCAGATGTTGTTTTATCTAGAATAGATAATATGTCTGAGCGTCCAAACTGGATTAAGGAAAGCGAAATCATGACAGTTCAAGACGGATATGTTTACTTCACAGGAACTCAGTCATCACCAGTGGATTCAAATGTTGAACAACTCTATCGAGTAGCTGAACTAAATGCAAAATCTGGAATAGCAAAGGCTATTGAACAAAAATTGCAATTTGTATTTCAAAATGCAGAAGAAGGTTATTCTATGGATGCAAGCCAAGCGCGTTTTATGGGCATGGAAGCCACTGAAATTATGAAAACTGGTAGCATAAGACCATACAAAAAATATTGGGAAAAAATATTAACAACAAATGGTGATGGTCAAAGAGTACAAAAAATTCAAATGTTTGCAATTGTCAGAATACCAGAGGCAGATTTTAAAAAAGCAATTTTAGATGCTGCACGAAAAAGAGAAGGCAAAGGCGGATTAAGTGAAGATTTTGCAAAAAAAGTAAATTCTCAATGGGATGAGATCGTCAAAGAATCTAATACTACAAACTAATCAGAGAATATTTTTTTGAAAATTATATTATTAATTTTTTTACTAATATTTAAAACAGAGGCCAAGGCAGTCGAAGAACTGCCACAGTGGGTAAAGCAAACACCTCCTGCTGATTCTGAATATAAATATTATGTGGGCCGATCCGAAGGACTCTATAGCGAGGCTTCTGCATACATGGCGGCTGATCAAAATGCTCGTGAAATGGCACTAAAAGATAATTTTGGCTCTAATTTTCAAATTTCAACTGTCAATACTGATAATTTGTATTCAGTTAATTCTTTGTCAAGAATCCAAGAAGTATCAAGAAAAGTAAATTTAAATGGCTTTGAAAAAATTGAAGATGCTTTACAGGTTATTCAAGATCGATCGACGAAAGAACAAAAATATATTCGTTATATACTTTACAAATATTCTAAATTAGAAATAAAAAAAGAATTAATTCGTTTAGAAGACAATAATCAAGATATTACTAAGTTTAATATTTCTGGACAAAAAGAAGATTGTGATAAGCCAAATAAAACAAATTTTTTTATTAACGCTAATAATTCAATCAGAGCCAAAGTGTTAATCAATAATGATGTTGTAGGTTACACACCAATATTGATCAGCTGTCATCTAATAGATGCACCAACAGCTAAAATTACTATTGATCACCCCAATTATAAAACATACATACAAGATGTCCCAATTGAAATTGGAGGTACTACAAAAATAGAAGCAGTTTTAGAAAACTACACAACAAATTTAACCATCAATTCTACTCCTAGCGGTGCAGAATTATTTAAGGACGGCCTTAATATTGGAACTACTCCCTATACTCTTGATAATCTTCAAGCTGGAGTTTCTTATATAATTTTATTAAAACATCCAGAGGCTAAAGATGTTTATCAAGAAGTTTTAATTGATAAAAAAACTGATCCAACAAAAAATTTCTATTTACCATTTAAGCCATCTTTTTTGACAATTCAAACTGATCCAGTCGATGCCTCAGTCATTATTGACAACGATCCAGCAATTAACACACCAATCACAAAAATATCTTGTCAAGCAGGGCAAAGAAAAATTTCAATTACAAAAGAAGGCTATAAACCATTAAATGATACACTGACTTGTTATGGAGGCGATACTGTTACTAAAAACTATGTGCTTGAGAAATACTCTGGTGCTAATCTACGCCTTGGTCTCAATTTAATATTTTATTCATCAAGTTTTAAGGGAATAGATCTAAATTATGCTGGCTGGGAGTACTATAACAGCTATCGGTTTGTGAAAAACCTAAATATACATGCAACGCTTTCTTTAGTAAAAGCAAATCAACAGTATGCAAATTTAAAACTAGAATCTTCGGCTATTGGCACATCGTTTGGAGTTTCATTTCTAAATTACATAGATGATAATTACAATAGTTTTTACCAACTTGGAATTGAAGCAGCTTTTGCGCAATACACATTTACAAGTATTTATAATGACAATTCGACTGCATCAACATCACCTAAGTCACAGTTATCGTATGGGTTAATGGCTACCTACAAACACGAATCAAATTTATTTTCAAAAATTTCTTTAAAAGCAAATCAAGATAGCGGTGATATTAAAGGACAATTTAATGTCAGTTTAAGTTTGGGGTATTTATGGAGTTTGTAAAAATATTTTTAACTTCAATTTTATTACTTGGTTGCAATCAAGTAAACGAAAACCAAAATTACACATTTCCGTCATCTGAAATTCCAAGTTATCCTGTTGATCAACCAACAACTCCAAGCACGCCTGCTACGGGCTTTCAGTTAGTTGATTCAAAATTATTTGGCTATTCAACAATGGGTGGCGGCGGCGGATTAAGCGCTATGCAACTTGTATACGATGGAACGAACTTAGTCTTACCGTCAGTAATAGCTGCTGATACAATACAGTTTGGACTGATAAATAGTTCTAACCTTGCTGCAATTACTTCATACAATGCGACTGCAGCTGGAGTATACGAAATATATTCAGCAACTTCAAACAGTGCGGGGAATATTTCGATATTATACAAACACACTAACGGTACAAAATATATATCAACATGGCCAACGACTAATCCGACAACACCCTTAACCACAGTTACATTTAATCCTTCAACATTTGGGTGCCATACATCTATTAATGATTTTAAAATTACTTTAAAAAATACAACCTACTATGGTGCTTGTACGCCTGCTTCTGGTCCAAGCGGTCAACTACGTTTATTTTCAATGGACATCTCTGGAAACTTATTATCAGCCGTGACTGTATCATGGCCGGGAAGTAATTTATTTCCAGTTCGCGGCTTATTCACAAAAGATAATTTACTTTGGATTGCTGCAGATACATCAGACACACCATCAGGAACGACGTTATTTAAATATGATTTGTCCTTTCAATACATTGGAAAACTAAATGGTTCGCTGGGATCATTAGCAAATTTATATCAATCGGTTAATGCAATTATTTTTGTTGGTACAACATTGTTTATCAATAATGGTGGCGAAACATGCTCTGGCTATTCTACTTGTTATCGAATAACTAAATTAACTCACAATGAATTTTAAAAATTAGAAATCAAGGAGGATTTTTGGAAAATTTAACGAAAAATGAATTAATAAATAAAATAATTGATCAGTGGAAATCATCTGTATGGCAATGCCCAAGTACTCCAAAAAACAAAAATGAACGAATAACTCGATATAATGCTTTAGCAAAAATGCTATTAGAAAATAATATTTCAACCATTAATTTTCCTTTTATATGTATTCCCAAAATATTGGATATCACAGTGTCCAACAGAAATGGAACACAAAAATCTCAACAAATGCAAGGAGCTGCATTTTGGTATCTTGAAGAATCATTTTTAAATAATATTAAAATTCAGAATGAAATGGCTTCAGCAGAGTTTAACGTTGAATCCAGCACAATTTTTAAAATTGAGTAGTTAAAGGAAAAAGCATGAGTAGCATAAACAAAATAAAATCAATATTTAAAAATCTTCAAGTAGGAAATAATTTAAATCGTTTCTTAAGTCTCAAATATATCCTGGTATCAGTTATTATTTTTTCTTCTATTTCAGGTATGATATACATGTCATTCTTCCAATTAAATGCTGCAGAAGCTATTGTAAAAAGCTATTTAAATGCTAGTACGTTGGAGGAAAAATTAAAATATGTAAGAAATCCTGAACACGTCAAACCACTAATGAAAGAATGGTATAAGAATATTGATTTATCAAAAAGCCAACCATTTCTTAAATTAGTAACTACTAATAAAAAAATCAAGAATTTAGCGGTAGGCGACTGGGCAGGTATAATGGTTATTTTTGAAGAAGGCAAAAGTTCATTCGGTAAGACTATTGAAGACGGCGCTTCATACCTACTCCTTCTCACGGAGACAGGTTTTAAAATAGACTGGGAGTCTTCGGTAGTTTATAATCCTATGACCTTTAGAGCGCTGAAAGCCCAGCGACCAACACATTCACAAAAATTTCGTGTCATGGCAGAACTGACAGATTACTACAATTTTGAATTTAGAGATGGGGGAAATTATTTGTACTCTATTCTTTTATCTGAACTAGATGGTACGGTTTTAAAAAAAACAGGTGAGTCACTTTATGGATATATAAGAAAAAATTCAAAGGATGGCGCACGACTTTATGAACTTCTAAAAGATGGTGAAAAACACGCTGTAATGCTAAATATTAGATACTCTAGTTTTTCTGAAAATTCAGATCAAGTCATTATAGATAAATTTATTCAAATAGGTTTTAATGAGGTAGATTGAAACATTTCGAAAACTAATACTAAGTAAATAAAACAGAAATGGAACAAAAAAATATCAGGAAATGCAAGGCGCAGCACTTTGGTATATTGAAGATTAGTTTTTAAACAACAATGAATAAATTATTTTAACTATTTTTAAAGGACATAAGATGACTAACAATCAAAGAGCAACAAATTTGGATAATGATAACATCTCGAAATCCGAATTAATAATTAAAAAACTTGAAGAAAATAAAGCTGGCTATAGCCAGTTCACTTTACAGCAAAAAATTAATGAACTAGGCTCACTAAGAAAAGGATACATACATTACTTTCAAATAAAAAATTACTTTGGCTTTTACCGACAAATATTGTTTTCTGTATTTTTTTTCTTATTCGTCAAGATAGCTTATTTTGTACGTTTTCTGGAGCAGCAGCAGTAGTTATTTTTTTAACTTATTCCATTAGAAAAAATCAAAAAAATTTATTTCTACTAAAAATTGATGAATACACCAAGGAACTGAGTTAGTTCCAAAATCGACCGTTTTTGGAACTACTGTTTTTAGGTTGCTCAAGTGTTGAAATCATTCAACTTTTTGAGGTGCAGAAATAAGGGGTTTTTGGAACACCTTGA
Source organism: Pseudobdellovibrio sp. (assembly GCA_031970595.1). Taxonomy (GTDB): domain Bacteria; phylum Bdellovibrionota; class Bdellovibrionia; order Bdellovibrionales; family Bdellovibrionaceae; genus Pseudobdellovibrio. Next base: position 4,557 of record DALYIB010000059.1, on the reverse strand, counting down.
GGGCTCTAAAAATCGAACCTCGACCTACCCCTAGTTGCTTTTGAATTTGCGTATATGAAAGCCCCTGTTGTCTTAGCTCAACTATTTTATCAAAGTTGGCTGTCTTTGGCCTGCCAAGTATTTTACCCGAACGCTTAGCGTGTTCTAATCCAAGTATAGTTCTTTCAACTAATAAACTTTTCTCAAACTCAGCAAGTGAACCTAGAATTTGAGCCAACAGACGGCCTGCCGGAGTTGTGTAATCAATATTATCTTTTACTGCAACAAATTGAACACCCAATGATTGCCATTCTTCTAATGTACTTACTAAATGTTTCAGGCTTCGAAATAATCTGTCCATCTTGACCACAACGACAATATCAATTTTTCTTTCCTTCACTAAAGAAAATAACTGTCTCAAACTGGGACGATGATCGCTACTGCCACTATAACCATGATCTACTAGCTCATACTCTATTGCCCATCCTCTAGCCTCACAGTATCTTCTCAGTTCATGAATTTGTACTTCTGGTTTTTGATTATGATGTGATGTAGAAACTCGTGAATATGTTGCAATTCGCATAATTTTTCCTTTTTTCCGTGGTCTTGATATTTATTTTAACTATTTTTTAAAAAAATGCCCATAAAAATTGAAAAATTTAAACCTAATAAAAATCAAATTCTCTCTCGAGAAATGTAAAATAATTTGACACGCTTTATGCTTGAAAAAAAATAATAAATAAAAAAACGGACTAATAAAATAATGCGATTTATTCTTATAGTAGTGAGGGAACAGTTCTTCACAATAAGCATATCCAAACAGAAGGAGAATGATATGAAGGCATCAAAAAATGATAAAAAGAAGGCCGCCAATAACAATGAGTTTACATTAACTTTGGAGGAATTCGTAACTCTGATCCATGTATTCAATGCAGGCAGGGTTACCTTAAGCAACTATACTAAAGCAAATATAATTTCTGATTACAAAACAAACTATGCTGGCTCTAATTTTTTAGAAGTAAGATGCCTGCATCAAGACACTTGCACAGATGAAATTATAAACGCTTTAGTTGAAAAAGAACTTTTAGTATCTATGATTATTCCAGGACTTGACTTGATTTACTTTCATTTAGCTGAAGGTAAATATTTCGTCCGATATGAAGAGGAAATAAAAAGATGGTCTGATTTTTTAGACGATATTAATTCAGCTTGTTATAAATTCATCCGCATAAGGCAAAATACATAGCTGCCTCTGGACAAGATAGTCCAGAGGTGTGGTTTTGAAAAGAATAAATGAAGAATGTGTTTTTTAAAATCTTTATCTACTCTTATTCTTTCTTTTTTAACCACATGAAAAATTTAAATTTACTAAGCACTTATTACTTTTTACTAACTACTAATACTAAGAGGCGAGTATCGGGGCGATATTCGGGGTAAATATAAAATTACAAGGAGAAATATATGGGATTTTTTGACAACGTAGAACGTAAAATTAACGCAAATAATTTAATAACATTAACACTAACAACGGAACTAACAGATGAGACCTTAAAACTTCTTAAATGGAAAGAGCTATTATCTGCCTACAAGCAAGATGATCCTGCTCCAGAGTTTATGTGTATGACATCCATTGCAAACTCAATTTTAACTCAAAATAGAATATTTTTTGTTTTAACAAGAGATAAAACCGAAAGCATGATACGCAATGATAAAAACTGGAAAGATGCAAAGTTTAATAACAAACATTGGAATTTATATTTGAAATATATGTACGACAATAAATTTATCCAACAAGTCTTTAAAGCGGGCCGTACACCTGTTTATGAAGTAACTATGCAGCCAATTCTAGCTTTTCTTGACGTAAACTACCGAGAGCAAAAAGAAGAAACGAGTAATTATGTAAATAGAATTAAAAAAAGTATACTCGTCAAAAACTCAACTAAAGAAAATAATACTGCAGACGAAGATGAATTTGTTGAGTCAAAATATAAACGGATTATTTTACCGCCAGACAACCCTGGAAACTTTCATATCACTGCTGGTGAGTATGCAATAAAAAAAATTATAGAATTGCATGGTGAAGATGCCCCGTTGTTAGATGACCCAATTATAGATGCAGACAGACAAAAATTTATTGACGAAAAAATGCATGAGCTATTGACAAATTACGCGGCTAAAAATTCTTAAAAATATATTATTAGTTCAAATTTGAAAATATAATTTAAAGCAATGTGAAACTTGAAAAAACAAGCAATTTTTTTAAAAGATAGGCATATTTTTAACTGAGGTTTTATGTATTGGGAAAAGCGACTTAAAAAAGATGGTACATATTATTATAGCTTTATTCAGTGGGACTCCGAAAACGGGCGAAATATACGCCTCAAAAAATCAGAGATCCCGTTGGATATTAAATCGGATGCGCAAGCTAATGATTTCTGCAAACTTCGCGAATCAGAGCATGAGGCCTGTCGTATACGTATTCAACGTAAACTATCTTGGCAAAAGAAATACTATGACTTTGAAGATCTATTGACCATATTCGAAACAGAAATGAAAACTCAGGCTCCAAACTCATGGGAAACTTCTTTATATTACTTACGGCAGTATGTGTTTGATTTCTTTCTAACCCAGAAGCAGTCGAATAACTTAAACAACTGGCCATTGCACTTCGAAAATTTTAGAGACTGGTTACTGATTGCTAAACCCAGTAAGAAAACTATCAGCACTGGACTATCGTACAACACAAGAAACAACATAATCACAGCCTTGAATACATTTCTGTGTATTATGAATCGCAAAGGCAAGTGTGATCACTTTCCAAAATGCATCAAGTTTCCGTCTCACCTTACGAATAAGCGCACAGCAGATGATGTAATTTCGTATCAAGAAGGCGAAATAATTGAAGACACGTTGAGGTTAGAAACTTATTCACAAATTTCAGCTGATTTTTTCAATGTTTTAATGTCCACCGGCATGAGGTTAAGTGAGGGGCTAGGCTTATCAATTACTGATTTTTTTCCACATCAACCCAACCACACACTAATACGCCGCGCCTTAGAACGTCACAAAATTCCATGTTACGGGTATTTGTCACTTGAGAGTCAGGTTTCTAATGCAACTCATATTAGAAGATCAGATAAGTCGGTTCCTAGAAAGCCTCTTAAAGGGCGAAGACGTATTGATGCCAACTCAGGTCGGATCATTCCAATAACTGACAAAAAAACTTTCAATATTTTAGCTAGACTCTACAATCAACAATTAGATCTATTCGACCAACGTGACTTTGGGGCCAATAAAGCTGATTACTTGTTATTTAATGGACTTAATAAAAATACATTTTCTAGGCATTTAAGATTCGCTTATCAAAATACGACATATAAACCTAAATCACCACATTGTACTCGACATACATTTGCAACAAACTTTGCAGGTCTAACCAATGCCGATACAGCCCTTTGTAGGCTTGTATTAGGTCACAGAGACGAAGATACCACCTTGGGTTACGTTCATCTATTCGAACAAATCAATCGCATAGCTAGAACGAATGAGCTTGTACGTAACAAAATTGAGTTTTTAGAATAAAGATATGATGAGTTTAACTCGGTATTCTTGCATAAAGTTTACCATCAAATATTTTGCCGTCCTTGCAATAGTGGTTGCGAAGTAAACCTTCAAGTTGAAAGCCTGCTTTTTCCAAAACTCGCGCAGAGCTTTGATTAAAATGAAAAACATGTGCAGTTAAGCGAACTACTTCAAGGTTATCAAAAATATATTTGGCAAATGATTTTACAGCGTCGGTCATAATTCCTCTTCCCCAATATTGTTTTGCCAGCCAATAACTAATTTCTGCTTGATGTCCTTCATTTCTATTGTAGTCATAAAGCCAGATACCACCTATTAGTTTTCCATCTTCACGACGAATTGCAAAACTCACTGGGAATCCAATTACTCGTGTCTCCGCTACAAACAAATCAATCAAGTCAGCCGCATCTTTTTCTGTATATGGGAATGGAACATACATCATGTTGTCATGAATTTCTTTAACTTGAAAATGAGTGATAAGATTTGCTTTATCGAAGCCGCCTATTTCAGACATATAAAAATTATTCGAAAGATCAATTTTGAGCTGAGAGCTTTTCATATGAATTATAATACACCTTCTAAAATTTAGTTACATCTCAAGGGACAGTAACTGATTTACGTATCGGTGTTTCAAAACATAAAATTTACAAAACATTTTAAAACTACTTCTATCATCACAAATTTCAGACATAACTATCCCTGCCGTGCAGAAAGCTGCAAGGGGCATAGTTTTCAGAGGGAAAAACCTCAATTTTGATGGGATTCACACCACAAAGTAGAACCAAAATAATTTTACAGGGGAAATAGTAATAAAACTTCACGCACCAACTCACCCAGGATTTCTCCAGTTTGAATTTTTTAATTTAAAATTTTATAATGATTCTAATTACTTATGCAATTTCTCCAGGGTGAGAAATTGGTCGGGGCGGCGGGATTCGAACTCGCGACCCTCTGGTCCCAAACCAGATGCGCTACCAGACTGCGCTACGCCCCGAC
>DALYIB010000058.1:0-12711 GCA_031970595.1 Pseudobdellovibrio sp. | reverse complement strand
AATTCCCCACTGCTGCCTCCCGTAGGAGTCTGGACCGTGTCTCAGTTCCAGTGTGACTGATCATCCTCTAAGACCAGTTAGGGATCGTAGCCTTGGTGAGCCATTACCTCGCCAACTAGCTAATCCCGTATGGGCTCATCCTCAAGCGAAAAACCTTTAACCCCTAGATCCGCAGATCCTGTGGTCTTATTCGGTATTAGCCAGTCTTTCGACTGGTTATCCCCAACTCGAGGGCAGATTACCCATATATTCCTCACCCGTGCGCCACTAGTACTCACCCGAAAGCTTTCCTCGTTCGACTTGCATGTATTAGGCACGCCGCCAGCGTTTGTTCTGAGCCAGAATCAAACTCTCCAGTTAAAAAACTGTAAAATTTAATAAAAGCTTATTATTATATTTGTGTATTAGAAATCTAATTAAAGATTTCTAGAAATTGATAACGTCGGTATCACAAAAATTACTCGACGTTAGCCCAAAATCTTTTAGCTATTCAGTTTTCAAAGAACCACAACAAGGAAGACAGTTCTAATTGAGCATTTTCGCTTCGTCAACAACTTTTTTTAAAAAAATTAACTTTTTTTTTCAAAGTCTTGACTAAGGTTTAAGCTGCTCGCTTGGTGGAGGCAACAGGGATCGAACCTGCGACCTTCTGAATGCAAATCAGATGCTCTCCCAGCTGAGCTATGCCCCCGTGTCTTTTGTTTTGCTGTGCCGAGATGTTTCCCTTAATTTTGGGGAAAGTGCAATGTTTTTTTTTATTATTTTCAAAAAAAATGGATTTTTTTTGGAAGTTGTTTGTAAATTAAGCTGAGGCTGCTGAATGGTTTAGCAAATAGCGCGCGAACCACTCTTTTTCCTGCCTCATTTCGAAGCCGACGGCTTCGGCGCCGATCAAAATACTATGAAAAACTTTCTTAAGTACTTCTAACTCAGTCAGCGTTTGAAAGCTTTCATCACCGTCATATAGGTCTTCAATCGCCTTACTAATACTTTTTAAGTCGACTGTAGTGACAACCTTAGGGATTTTTCCTGAGTCAAAACCAATGACTTCAACTGGCTTGAAGCCAATAAGACTTTTAGTCATTAATAATTTAACTTGAGAATTGAAATTCACCTGAATGAACTCGCTTCCGTCATAGTCGACGCGAGAAAGAACTTTTTCGACTTGCTGAAGATCAATCTTAATTGTTTTTTTATCTTCTTCTTGCTGAACGTAAAGACTGTAATCAACTAACTTGTACGACAGAGACTGATTCTGATCTAGGAAATTAATAATCTGATTTACACTTGCGTCTAATACCGCTTCATTTGGCTTTTTCAAGGTGGCCTCCGTTACTAGGTCTATCGACTTGCAAGAAGAACATCTTTAAAATTTTTTTGTATCAACTTGAGAAAATAGATATTTTTCTTTGCGAGGAAGTTTCGGCAAATAGCGGTATTCAAAAATAATCCGTGAAATTATAAAAAAGTGTATTAGACTTATACGTTATGAAAATAGAACGTTGGACTGCAGATATTATTCCTTCACCAAAAACCATGTCAGATCTTTTAATCAGCGAGGGGTTGGACCCTATGACTGTTGATGTCGGATCTGGATCTAAGATCTCTAATAAAAGAACTACTTTAACTGAAGTGATCCTTATTGCACAGGGAGAGCTTATTTTTAACCTTTCAGGAACACAATTCGCGTTAAGAGCTGGTGATCGATTAGAAATCGCAGCAAATACATTGTATTCATATAGCAACTTGAAAGAAAATAACGCTCAGATGTTGCTGGCATACAAGATTTAATAAAAAAGGTCTCTTTCATTATAGAGACCTTTTATTTCTAGAACTAATTACTTATTTATTAAGATCAGCGAGCGCTGAAGAGACTATTCTTCTGACTCGACCTCTTTCGGATAACTCGATAATGACGGAGGAGCTGTATCCCCTAGATCTTTGATATCGCCGACGTCATTATTGGCTGGGTTACCAAAGCTCGGCTCTGAGCCGCCCGTATCAGGGTCCCCAGCGGCACCTAAATTATATTCTGTATCCGTATTCCATTCTCGAATCATAACTCGTATGCGAGCTTTGACCTCAGATGCGCGGTCATAGCATGTGAACTGATGGTATAAGTTTGTCGCTTGAAAGCCGTTCACCGACATCGTACAGACAGGACGACCGCCGCCATTCGGGTGATCCGCTGTTACAAAGTAATTAGCTGTATATACATTTGACCCCAAACGTAAGCTTTCAGGGGATGATATCCGATAAGCCTCATTCATCCCTGTGGAAAGAACAGGAAAGATAACTGAACGTGGGTGACCACTGCTGGTTAGACCTGTATAAAACGAATCCCTTTGCATCGCTGGCCCCTTTAAACAGTTAGATACTTTCCCCCCCCAAGAAGACTTTACGGGCGTACTAACGACATTTTGATCCGAAGTGGTGTACACTTCGTAATTGCCTACACAACAATTCGGGCCGCCTTGAACGTAATTTACGTTTCCTTCGGCCCCATAATTGTAATCACAATAAATACTAGTTTTCGTATCATTGCCCACTTTGATCGTTCCTGCCGCAGCAGTAATCCCAGAAATCGTCTGATCCGTCGAACCCAATCGATTGTCGATTACGATCAGAGGGCCATTGCCAGGAGGAAAATTATAATAATAGGGACGACTCACAGATACATACTCGCATAGATTTTGTGGAACATTGACTCGAATAGCTGCTCCGAACTGAAATAGATCAAGTTCTCGTGCCTCGATAACACAAGAAATATCCTTGTCAGTTGACGTCGACAGAACAGCACACTCTTCGCTAAAGTTATCAGTCGGAGCCCCCGTGCCTTTGTGAATTAAATAATTGAAGTTGTCTGTGCCGATAGAGCTAATCTTAAATCCTGCCGTGTTACTCACTTCTCCTGAATCTGTGTTTGGAGTAGATCCTGTATTGTCACTGGAGCTAGAAGTTGAAGTTTGTGTAGTATCTGTACCACGACATGAGGCTATTGTTATACTGAGGCAGCAAACAAGTGCATACAAAAAATAAAACTTTTTCATGGATAAGACCCCTTCTTCGATAGCAAATACGTGCTGATTTAATTATACGAAGAAACAGTCTGAATTAAAGCACCAGTCTGTTAAAACTGGCACTTTGTATGAATCAATTGACACGAATTATTCGTTACTTGACCTTGGTTCAGTCTCTGTAGCGCCCATCTTAACTGGGATAACTGGAGCTAGAATTTTCGGTGTTACGAAAACCATTAGCTCCGTTTTACTAGACTGCTCCGATTGACCTTTGAATAAAGTCCCCAAAATTGGAAGGTCTTGTAAACCCGGAATTCCATTTTTACTTTTTAACACATCAGATTGAAAAACACCGCCGATGACGATTGTTTGACCCGATTTCACAATGACTTCAGTCCGCATATCACGGCTGTTTGTCGACGTATTACCCGGCTGAGCACCCGTTCTAGATACATTCAAACGCATACGTACGGTCCCAATATTAGAAATTTGCGGAGTCACGCTGAGACGAACCCCAACATCCGAGAAGGAGTCCGTAAAAGTCGTTCCCGTCGGAGTCACAGTTGAAGTCGTTCCAATTTTAAGCTTGAAAGATTGATTGATCGTCGCCTCTGTATTGGAAACAACTGTTACACGAGGAGAAGATAAAATTTTAATTTTGTCTTCTGATTCTTCGAATCGTAAGTTGGCATCTAAATCGCCGAGAACACCCAATTTACCTAGCCATAAACTAGAGGCAAAACTTCCACTTTGTGACTGTGGATTTGAATAGGATAAGGCAGGACTGATATTTACAGGTTGTGGATCAGCCCACGGATTACCGATGGACGTGCTGACACGTGGAGAGCCATCAAAAGCAACTCCTCGATTAAGCCCCCAGTTTGTACCCATTGTTTTATTGAAAGACTCTCCCGCTTCGACGACACGAGCCTCAACCATCACTTGCTGTGGCTGAATATCCAACACTTGGATCAACGACTCGACTTGCTTTAATTTGCTTTCTGTAGCAGTAACAATCAACATCCCTGTTCGACTATCAGAAACAACTTTTCCCAGCTGGGTGATCGAATTCGACGTCGTACGTCCCGTCTGCCCTGCAGATTCTCTCTCGATCTGATTCGCATCAGCTAAGTACTCACGAATTTTTCTTTCTAAGTCACCAATATCAGCGTAGTTAATAGCAAAGTTTTTAACAATTAAAGGCTCTGCTTGCTCTCTCGAATTTTTCAAATTGATGGCAACTTGATCCTCTATCAACAAACTTTGTGATGTTAAAATACGAAGAACAGTTCCTTGGCGACGATATGTTAATCTAGCTGACTTTAACACCAAGACAAGGGCCTGATCCCAAGGAACTTTTCTGAGCTTAACCGAAACACGCCCCGTTACGTCCGCATCTAAAATTAAGTTAATACCAGATTCTTCGGAGATTAAATTTAAAATATATTTAATATCTATGTCGTTCGCTTCAATCGATATTTTTTTACCGTAGAACTTATTGTTATTAGCGATGTATTCGTCCAAATCACGTGTATTCAAAATACCTAACTTGGATAAGTCTTCGTTAACAGGAATATCTTCTCCGACAGGTGTCCCTGCAATCGAACCGCCTGTTGCCGTAATGACAGAGCCCGAATCGCTTGCTGCTGCTGATGAAGAGGATCCATTTTGACTATCTGCCACAGTTGAGCTCGTAGGCTGAGCCGGAGTATCGCGGATAGGAGCACCTAGAACAACAATTGAATTGCCTTCAGGCTGAATCAAAGGCTCTTTGGCTTGATTTCTCATTTGCAAAACAAAGCGAGCTACATTTGATTTAGCTTTCTGATAAATATCAATACTTCCAATAGATGAATTCATATCTTTGGTCAGTAGTGGTCTTTTAAGCTTTGCTGGAACAGTTGCATTTTCAACTTCGATAATAACCTGATTCGTTTCAGAGTTAATTCGAGTTTTGTAAGTGAGTGGCTGGTCAGCAGTAATCAAAAACGCCCCACCATTTTCGTTGGATTTAAATTCAAGATTTTTGATTTGAGCCAACTCGACAGCTGGAGCTGGTGGAGTAGTCGCCACGGGATTCTCGACAACTGGCGCAGGCGTCTCGGCCACAGCTTCTGCAGGAGTGGGATTTTCAACTGGAGCTACCGGCGTCTCTGCTATGGCAGGTGGTGGTGTTTCTGGCTGGGGCTGATTAGGTGCCGCTTGAGCAATTTCAACAGGCTGATCCATAGGCGACGATTCTTGAGCCATTTCTGGGGCCGGGTTTGGTTCGACGGCTTGTGGTTTATTAACAGATTCCGCTGCGACTTGATTCAGTTCTTGCTCGAGAGTACTTGTTTCATCTGCATTGGCTTGTGATCCAGAACCTTCATCTAAAGATAGATCACCACCTTCATCGGCATTTTGAGCGACTTCGGATGAGCCCGAAGAATCGGCTGAATCTAGGGAAAGATCATCTCCTCCACCCAAGTCAGATTCTCCATCAGCAGAATTACCAATTTCAGTAGTCATTTCATCATCCACAATTTTTTTGTGAGTGGCGCACGAAGAAAACATGAACGTCAAAGCGATCATGAACGATAATATTCTGCGAGTTCCTTTTTGCATCATCCTAAAACTCCTTTTTAGGTCTAATTGATAACTGTACCACCAGGATTCATTCCTGGATTTGCATTCGAACCACCATTTGGTGGAGCCGACGGTTGAATAACACCGCCTGGCACAACTGGTCCGTTCGTACCAGAACCTGCTGGCCCTGTCTGCCCGGGACCGACTGGTGCTGGTCCATTATTATTTCTGTTTGTATTATTTCCAGGATTCTGATTTCCATTCCCGTTATCTGTTCCGCCCCTGAAATTAGCTCGATTGAGCGCTTCGATGACAGCCTGAGGATCAAATGAGTTTCCCGCACTGGAATCATTTGATTCACGAATTCTGGAAACTGATAACTTCAACGTTCTTGGAATTCCTTTTTCAACAACCAACAATTCACCCTCATTAATCTCGGAAATAAGTCCTTCAGAGTTACCAATTCGTTGATTTTTCTTAACGATATGCAAAGTTCCATTTCGATCACGAACCAGAGCCTTGGGAGCTTTAACATCCCAGATGATTCCCAAAACTTGATAATCATTTAATGGCCAGCGACGAATTGCCTCCATTCGACTATCAATAGAATCGATCACTGGATTATTTCGTTGAGGCTCAACATAATACTCCATTTCCAAAATATATCGAGGAGGCATAAATGGATTTCGGTCACCTATTAACATGTCGTTAATGATTTGTTCTTTATTGTCTACAAACTCTGACGCTTTTTCTCCATCCGCAAATAGGCCGGTTGATTTTTGACCATCATCTTCTTTGGTTCCAGGTGCGCCAACATCCACTTGAGGACGATCAGGTCGTTCTCCGACGGATTCAATTTGATCTGCGGCCTTTAATTGCGGTTCAAGGTTCAACTTGGTAATCAACCAAATTGAAAATAAAATACCGACAATGAAAGTTAAAAATTTTGCCATCATTTTACATTCGCCTTTTTCGAGTCCTGCATCGCATACGATGACTGTTTAAAGCCAATGATAGTAGCTGTAAAAATGACATCTTTCGTTCGCATTTTATATTGGCCTCTTTTATCAGATGCCTGCAGCGTAATTTGATCCAACTTGATCAGTTTTTCAGTCAAAGAAGCTTGTTTAATAAAATTAAATATTCCAGAGAAGCTTCCCGTAAACGAGTACTCCAGAGGAACTTGTTCGACGAGTTTGGCATCTTCGAAAGCATTCAAATTTTGACCGGCGTTACCGCGATTATTTTTAGTCGTCTTCAAATTATTTTCATCTGCGAGCTTATCTATGATAATACGTAATTCAGATTCAAGAAACTCAATGGGAATTTTCGACTTCACTTCTTCGTATTTTTTCACCAACAAGCTGACATCAGCTCTCATTTGCTCTTCTTTTTTAAGAATTTTAACTGTTTCAGCTTTTTTGACTGTTTCAGCTTCGATTTGTTGCTTCAAGCTAGTGATTTCAGTATTAAACCTAGAACCATCATCAAAAAACGAATAATAGTAAATTCCTGTAATAATAAATCCAGCAATAGCCACTCGACCCGTGGACAGCTCGGACATTGTCGATAATATTTTATTTAAAACGGGATTACTGACATTCATAATTAGTTAGTCCCCTCATTATCCGATTTGACATCGACCTTAGCTAGTGTGGCTTTCAAATTGAATACTTTCGTAGGTACCTTTAAGGCATCGCTGGCCGTCTTCATTTCAATCGATAAAACGATGACATCCTTTAAAAATGGCAAACTAGAAAGTCGTAAGTTAAACTCATTCACTTCTTTTTCAGAGTCGGCCTCGCCTTTAATTTCGACATTTTGGCCTTCTATTTTCAAACTCACCAACCACAGATTTTCAGGTATGATCTGTTGAATCTTCGTTAGCAATTGAACGGTTTGAGTGCGCTCGACCTGAATCATTTGCAAGAAATCAGTTTGGCGATTCAGTCTTTGGCGATCCGCTTCATACTTTTCAATTTCAGCACGAATCGCTTCTTTTTTTTGATTAAAACTTGTTAATTCTTCAAGCTGAGCTTGTAGCTTTTTAACTTCGGCTTCCAAAGCCGGGAGCGAATACCCTTCATAAACAATTAATGAAACAACTCCCACCAACATTACAAAAATATTTCTGACCAGAATTAAAACGGATCCTGTCGATTCTTCGCCGACAGCCGCTTTGTCTGGACTTGTTGCTCCAAATGAATTTAATAAATTTATCCGAATCATGCGTCACCCACTTCTCGTAACGCAAGTCCGAGCGAAATTGAAACAAATGGTGAAATCTGTTCAAGATAATCAGGACTAAATTTTTTATTTCCTGGACGAATCTTAATCATTGGATTCAAAGGCTCAAATGGAGTCTTGAGTGATTCTGCCAGATGATCTACAAGACCATGAGTTAAGCTGGCTCCGCCTGTGTGGAAAAACTTAGAAATATAAAAATCAGGATTTGAAGAGGCATAGAAATCAATACTGTTACGAACCTCTTCAGTCACGTAATCCAACGCCATATTCATAAATGTTCGGGTGTTTTCAGGCACGTCCGCTTGCTCTGCCTGAGACAGCTTTAAAGACTCGGCTTCCTCAAGTGTTAATCCCATGTTTTTACTGATCTCGTTCGTAAAATGAAATCCCCCAACAGGAATATCACGAGCAAAGATCACTTCACCCTGAAAAACAACAACAAACTGAGTCGATGTTGAACCGAAATTAAACAACCCAACAGGTTCGTTGAATTTACCGTAATTAAACTCAAAAATATTCGCTAAAGCCAAGCAACTGACATCCACAATAGAACATTTTAAATCCGCGTATGCAGCTACTTCGAGGTATTTACTGATTGAATCATTTTGTCCAGCGACAATTAAAATATCAAGCTGATCAGCACTGGATGAGAAAGGCAAAACGTGATGCTCTAAAGTGACTTGTGAAATATCAAATGGCAAGTATTGCTGAGCTTCGTATTTAATTTGATCCTTTAAATTTTTCGGATCTGATTTAGGCATTGTAATTTTTTTGACAATCGCAGTTGTCCCCCACATTCCGATACAAACACCTTTACGGCTGAATTTTCGATCTTTGTGCAGAGTTTTAACAGCTTCACCAATAACAAATGTATCTGTAATATCACCATTAGAAAGGGCCGCTTGAGGAGTTGGAATCGAAGCAAAATTTTCGAGCGTAGCAGTCCCTTTATTCAGCTTTAACTCTGCTATCTTAATGCTACTCGTGCCTAAATCGAGGCCTAAAATTTTCTTTGATGAAAAAAACATAGCTGCAACACTTCCCTGCTCTGGTATATCCCGAGCCAGATTAAATTATCTGTGTGAAGGGCGAGTCCTGTCAAAGAACTGGGATATGAAGTCTAGGAAAAAAATTCACTTTTAATCAAGAGATGGGAAAAACAAATCAATATACCACAAGCCGACAGACTTAAGTCCTAACAAATACATGACGGCAGCGAGCGCGATGAACGGACCGAATGGAATCATCGTTTGCATTTTTGACTGACCTTTGTCTGGGTTGCGGAAAGAAATTGTAAGACCAACAACAGATCCCAAAATAGAGGACACTAAAATAATAAATGGAATCGATTTCCATCCAAGGATCGCGCCCAACCAAGCCAACAGTTTAATGTCTCCACCGCCTAATCCCTCTCGGCCAGTAAAAACATAATAAACATACGCAACTAACCACAATACGCCACCGCCGAAAACAAACCCTGCAAACCCATCCCAAAAAGAACGTTCAGGATTGATAGCGGCTCCCAGTAAACCCAAAGACAATCCGGTCAACGTGATCACGTCCGGTAAAATCATATGATCCAAGTCAATGAAACTGGCTGTTACTAATCCAAAAATTAAAATTAAAAGTTCAACAGTCAGCCACGAATTGCCATACTGAATATATGTGACCAAAAATAATAGCGCCATGATGTATTCCACAGCGACATAGCGCAAAGAAAAAGGCGCCTGACAGCTGCGACACTTTCCACGCAAAACAAAATATGAAATGAGTGGAATATTATCGTACCAAGCCACAGGCTTGTGACAACTGACACAAGCACTGTTCGGAATTAAACTTTGTCCAGCTGGATAACGCAAAATTATGACGTTCGCAAAGCTGCCCAGGCAGGCACCCAGCCAAAATATAAAAAAATAATTTATTTCCATGTAATCAAACAATTTCTTTCCTTTTGAAAAATAACGAGGCCAAAATCATCAAAATAGCAATCCAACTGATTGAATGTAAAAAGGCCCATCCCAACTGAGAATATTGTAAATCAGCAGTGATAAAATGGAAATCCTTCCAGTTAAATCTGTAAAACTGTGGAATTAAATAATCCAATCCATTCGATAAAAAAATCAAAGTTTCATTTTTTAATTTTTCAGAAAAAAATTTCAAATCTGGAATCGAATACGCAATCATCCAATAAGAAATGGTCAAAACCAAACCAAACATGGGGCGAGCCAATGCTCCGGTTAAAAGTCCGAACGAACACAAAACGATCGATTTCAGTAAAATGAAAAAAACGCTGACAACAAGTTGTGGCGCCATCGTCATTTTTTCTAAAAAGAAAAATAAAATTCCACCGAGCACTGTCGCAATAATAAGATTCAGGGCAATCAGACTGCCCAAGTAGCCTACTAACAAATGCCAACGCGGAATGGGACGCGCCAGTAATATCTGAATTGTTTTTCTTTCGATATCACGATGTAAAGCATGTGTGGACAAAAAAGCTGAAACAAAAAAGGTAGTTACTTCAAGTCCTGCCAAACCAAAATCTAAAATCAATCGATGCTGCTCGACAAAGCTCAGTGATCCTAATAGCGAGCTAATAGCTAAATAAATAAAAGCCAGAAAAAGAACAACATGAAAAAATTTAAGACGTAACCATTCTTGTGTATTGATTAAAATTAAACGCATCATACATTATAATCCGCTTCAAATTGGAGTTTAAACGCTCGATAGGCATCCTCAAGAGTCCTAAAATTTGTTTTAAATTCTTCAATAGAGCCACAGTACTTAATTTCACCTTTGTGCACGATGACTAAGTCCTGACAAAGCTCTTCAACATCTTCTAATAAATGACTGCTCATAAGTGTTGTCATTTTTTGGTTGTTTAAATTTTTTAAAATATCTTTAATCAGAATACGCCCATCCGGATCCAGTCCTGACATTGGCTCGTCTAAAATAAGAAATTCGGGTTGTGCCAATAAAGCCTGCGCGATTCCAATTCTTTGCAGCATACCTTTAGAGTAATCGCGTAATTTTTTATCCTTGGCATGAGTCAGTTTGACTTTATCTAAAACCTGCAAAGCACGCTGATTAAAATCGCCACTGGATTTAGATAATGTCCAATGTAAATTTAAAAACTCTACACCCGTTAAAAATTCTTGGAAATAGGGCCTTTCAGGCAGAAAACCTATTTTTTTCTTGGCTTCTAAAATTGAAGAGTCTGAAAAAAATTGAATTTCACCTTGGTCTGGATAAATAAATTCCATCAAACATTTAATGGTCGTAGTCTTTCCTGCGCCATTCGGCCCGATCAAGCCTACGAAGCGACCTTGTGCCACTTGAAAGTGAATATTTTTTAAAACTTCTACGGGTTTTTTATAAAAGTCTGTTTTAAAACTTTTCTTTAAATTTTTGACTGTTAACGCGTTCATTTGTTAATGCTCAAATAGGATTTATAAGTTTCTCTGACTGTGTCGTATTGTTTTGTTGTCGCAGGGACCAACGATCCAAAACCCAATACTTCTGAAATATCATGCTTTTCTTTGTGCTCTTCTTGGATATCGATCAACGCCGACATAAATTCATGATTGAAATCAGGGTATTGATTATAAAATGAAGTTCTTACGACCAAGGGATCATTCGGAATCGCTTCACTGACCCACACGACTTGATATTCATTTGATTTTTTTTGTCCAAAACGGGTCCAAGCACCTGTTTTGCCTTTAGCATCGTCAGCGAAAACGGCCACCAAATCCGATTTACCAGTTTCCAACCACTTGATTGATTCAGCATGACTGCCCGTGATGTCCGATGCTGGAATTGTTTTCGGAACCAGTCCATTTTGATTCAAACGCACATAGGGGTACAAAAATCCCGAAGTTGAACCTTCGTCTACAAACGCAATTTTTTTATTTTTAAAATCAGCCAAATTTTTTGTTTTAGCACTTTTCAAAGTAACTAAGGCTGAATAGTAATAGGGCTCAGACCAAGTTTTTTTAAGCAAAACTTTTAACAGAACTGATTTTTCAGATTCAATATAAGTTAATGCCGATAAAAAAGCATAATCGACTTTTTCGGATTTAAGAGCCTCGACAAGTCCTTTGTAATCTTTGGATAAATAAATTTTCACAGGCACATTCAATGATTTTTGTAAATACTGACCTAACAATATCGATTGCTTTTTAATAGCTTCTGGTTTCCCGCCAGGCAAAACACCAATAGTTATACCTTGCGGTCGTTGCTGGGCAGATAAATTTCCACCCAACGATAAAATAAACAAACAAGATAAAAGGATGAATGTTTTCATCCTTTTACGATAACGAACTGACCTCAAAACGTCCAGTTTTAGATTTTTCTAGGGCTAGGACAAATGCCTCGGCAGCGTCGCTTTCGGTCAAACAAGGAATACTGTAATCAGTACACGCGCGACGGATCGCAAAACTGGCTTCGATGGCGTGACGACCCGCCGTTGTATTAACAACAAACTGAACTTGGCCGGATCGGATTCGATCCACACAATGAGGCCGTCCTTCGTGAACTTTATTTAAAATTAAACAGTCAAAGCCTTGTGATTTTAAATAATCCGCAGTTCCACGAGTCGCTGAAAATTTATAACCCATTGATTCCAAGTTTTTTAAATAAGGTAACAACGGTTCTTTATCTTTATCGCGTAACGACAAAAAGACTTCTCCCGTTTTCGGCAAAGATAAATTCGTAGAAACAAAAGCTTTCACCAAGGCTTCGGAATAAGTCTGGGCACGTCCCATGGTTTCGCCAGTTGATTTCATTTCAGGGCCTAGGATCGAATCACTTTCGGAAAATTTCTTGAATGGAAAGACAACCCCTTTCACACAGACCTGCGATAGTTTTCTCCAGTCATACT
>DALYIB010000057.1:0-12810 GCA_031970595.1 Pseudobdellovibrio sp. | reverse complement strand
AAGCTACGCCGAATCCAAATGCTTGGAAATTTGTGTTAGATCGACCTGTTTTAACGGATGGCAAAGCCAGTTATTCTTCGATTGAGGAAGCGGCTCACAACAATTTAGCTAAATCATTATTCGAAGTTCCCGGTGTTCGCCAAGTTCACTATTTTCAAAATGTGATCACAGTGACTCATCAATTTGATATGGATCCCGAAGAAATCAAAGCGGGAGTTTGTGCGGTTATTCAAACACGCTTACCAGTGCATAACCCAAACCAAACAGTTTTTGACGAGAAAAAAATGGCTCGTCAAAATTTATCACCTGAACAACAAAAAATCGAAGAAATTTTGGATCGAACAATTCGTCCGGGTTTACAAGGTGACGGTGGTGATATCGAAATCATTAAATACGAAGATAAAAAAGTTTACGTGACTTACCAGGGTGCCTGCGGAACTTGTCCAAGTTCTACGACAGGGACATTAATGGCGATTGAAAGTATTCTGAAGGATGAATTCGATCCAGCAATCGAAGTCATCCCGTTATAATTTTATTTAAATTATTTAATCACTTTTGAGGGGTCAAATTTCTTTTTTAAATTCAGAGATTTGACCTTTTGATTTTTTGAGCCGTTCGATTTTTGTTGTTCTTCGGCTTGTCCGGCTTGCTGAACGATATATTCCAGTGAATCTTCTGGACGCGAAGATACAATCAACGAGCGGCGCACATTGTGCTGACCAATAGTTCCCATCACCACGAAATTAATATGTGATTTAAACTCTTTGGAAAATCCCGTAACGCTGATTTTCACCTGATGAGTTTCGTTCTTATTTAATGCCGGCAGCTGTGCAGAAAGCTCGTCAGTAGTGTGCATGTCTTGGTGCAATTGCCATTTGTATTGTAATCCTGCAGGCACGTCATGAAGTGCTTTGATATCCACGACGATCACCGAAGTTTCATTATTTTTAGACGCAACGGATTCAGGTCGAAGTTGAATGTCGAGGTAATCTTTTAAAATTTGATCGGCACCCATTTTGTGAATTGTCGATGATGCAATCGTGCGCGAGCTAGAGTTGTTTTCAATGCCACCCTTAACATAAGTCATACCTTGGTATCCTAATACGAATCCACCAGTGATGCTGAATAAAGCTGTTAGAATGTGTTTGATGGACATAAAAATCCTCCAGATTGTGTCGTCAATGTATAGATTTGTTCAGTAGATCCAGTTGCTTTGACATCAAGTAAATAATTAGTTCCAGAACTGAGGCTGGACAACGAAACAGAAGTTCCTGCGGCCAGAACACCTGTGCCATAAGTGTAGCCCTCGGCATACAAATTCAGGCTCACAGTGCCAGCAGCAGTCAAATTAATGGATGTGACGCCAGATAATGTTGTTTTGTCGACATAATAAAAATGATTGGAATATCGTTGGTCACTGACTCCGCCATCCAAAGATGAATTATTACTGGGTTGGATTTTTAAATTACAGGCAGAACCACTAGTTACTAATTTGATTCCATACGGAACCCAAACTGTATAGCCACCGGATGTATAATTTGCATTGCCATCCGGTTGCAAAGCTTCATCCGTCGTATACAAAGTATTTAAGAACGCATTTAAACTTCCGCCTTGCACGGCACGCAGTCGTTCAATAAATCGAACCGAGCTGCGGAAAGGATAAAGTGATTTTCCCATTCCGACTCCGCCAGCGCGAGATTCCAGTGATTTCCAATAGTCTGGGAAAAAATCTGTATTCGAGCAGTTCGCAGCATAAGCCCCTGTGCAAGTATTGGATCCTTTGAATAAACCACGGGCGATTGAAACTTCACGGAAATGACTTTCACCTGGGTAAGTCGTTGGATTCACCCGATCGTGTGTATTTGCTATGCTGTTGCCAGTGAGTGCTAAATTGATTTTGATATATTCATCGCCGACAGCAGAAGGATTGGCTGGATCCGTATATCCCGCTGAATCGAAATAAAAAATCCAACCGTGCGGCGGCAGATTTCCACTGAGTTCAGGATTGATCGATGAAATTTTATTTCTGAAAATATGCGCAGCTAAATAGTTTCCCCAGCCTTCTGACCAAGCCAGACGGGGATCGATTCGATATTGACCTGTATGCATTCCGCCCGGAGAATCCATTTTGCCACAAGCGTCTTCGATGTAATGTCCAATTTCATGAATAATAACTGCATCGTCAAAATGATCTGTATCTGTTGTCGCGACATCACCGCTGACGCCACCATTGATATAAAGTTCGTTAGCGCCTTTTAAATAAAAAGAAACTGTATTGTTCGGATCGCCACTGGGCTCAATATACAAATAAGGATTAAATCCAGCTGTCCAATAGATATCTAATTTGTTACTTAAACAGGTAAAATTAACTCCGCTATCGGGCAAATTGGCTAAATAATCATAAACTGTAATTAAATTATTATAGATATTAAAGGCACCGCCTTCTATTTTGCTAGAAATTGATTCCAGAGCAGTCGCAGTTAATGTTGTTGCATAAGAACCACTGCCTGTTGAATTGATCGTACCCGTGATTTTATAAACTCCGTTGTCATAAATATTATCTTTAACGGATACGTAGGATTTAAAAACAGATTTTCCATTGCTGACAGTCATATTTTGATTAGATCTGGCCAATACCTGAATCGTGTAAGTGCCCGCCGAATTAGAAATAACCAAATTCGATGTGCCATCAAGAGCTTTTAAAGCACCTGCTGAATTTGTTTTACCACATTGAACGACATTTCCGTTGCTATCCAGAACTCGAATTTCAGCAAATCGAATGGGTAATGCGGAACTGATTTGTGGACCTAAAACATAATTGGCACCTACGGTAACGGATCTTTTGTAGAACTGAGCAGTCCCTGTGATCGTGACAGAACTGGTGTAGGTTGTGCTGGTTGTACATTCAGTCATTTCGTCAACCACTGTGGGCGTACCGCTATCAGCGCCACCTGTTTGAGCGGCATTTTTCGTACAAGCTGATAGGAATAGGAATAATAAAATTGAATGTATAAGTGGTTTTATCATTGCGAGTTCTCTTTTTTATAATTTTCAACTTCTTGGACAATTTTTTCGAAAGAATTTTCTTGGTCAGAAGAAACGATTCCGTCAGCGAACGTAGGTCTGGATTGCTGTTCGCCGAAAATTTCAAATCGTACAAATCGACGAACATTTTTTTCATCAAAGCCTTTGACGACTATTTTGATTTTTTGTTTTTTATTATTTTGCTCAAATAGAACTGTGCCCTTTAGATCACCTTGAATTAATTCGACGCCTTCGCCCAAGCGCCATTCAAAACGGTGAGGACTTTGATTCGCATAGGGAACCGATACGATGGCTTGGATGGTTGCTTCAGAGCCTTTGTCTAAATCAAATTTCAAATCAATAGTTCTTTGCACGGGTCCACGGTAACCAAATTCGCTGGTCGGAACGGCTTTCATTCCATGTTTTGACAAATCTGTTTTTTGCGGACAAGAGCACAGCGATATGAAAGATATAAAAAGAATTAAATAATTTATTGCGGACATAGTTGCCCCAAGTTGCTGTTAATTGTGTAGTTATAGAGTGTGGAACTGCCGATACTGATATTCGGAGTATAGGCGCGAATATTCAGCATATAGATTGTATTCGCTGATAAAGTATTTAAATTAGACAGAGTTTTTGTATATGGCGCCGTCAAAACCTTGCTGGTTCGGTCGTATTTCACAACATCCGATGTCACAGTTCGTTGAGACACATAAGTACCAGAACATGTGCCATCGCCGGCAACGGACGTACAACGATAGTCATCGTTGAAAAAATAATTCGGCTTAAATAATAACAAATCGTGATCAACTCTTGTTCCTGAGACATAAGTAAATGTCACACTCAGACTTGTCAGCCCAGAAAGAGTAGAAGGATCTAAAGAATAAAAATGATTTGAATAGCGTTGGTCTGAATTTGTTCCTGTCAATGCAGGATCATCTGTACGTGGTTGAATCGACAATGAACAAGAACCAATTCCTAGTTTACGTCCATAGCCGGGCCAATTCGTCGTTGAGGGTGCCACTGAATAATCAGATGAAAGTGCTTCAGAATTTAAAATGGTATCATTTGCGCTGATCCAAGAAACACGACTTTTCATATTCTGTAAAACGTTGAATGAGCTGACATAGGGTACAGCGACTGCGGGACTGCCAACGCCCGTAATTTGATCGAAACTCTTCCATATTTCTTCGAAGGTGGTCGGTGTTGCTGTACAATTTGTGCCGCAGGTATTCGTGATTTTGAAAAGGCCGCGAGAAATAGCGCCTTCGCGCGTGTGTCCTTCGCTGGGGTATAAATTCGGTTGAACAATATCAAAAGATCGTCCGGTATATGGTTCAAATTCATAAGTACCGGGATCAGTTCCAGGACGTTTGAAATCGATCATGAAACCTAAACCATTACTGATATTTTGAAAAGAATCTGAAAATCCAGATGAATTAAAAAAGAAAGTCCAACCGCTGCTTTCGTTGGCGTAAGTTAATTTGCTAGCCATGGTTGGATCTAAATAGCTCATTCGGTCTGACAAGACCTGTGTTGCAAAATAATTCGCCCAACCTTCTGACCAAGCTAATCTGGGATCTATTCGAACAACGATCGCATGCGTTCCACCTGGTGAAGTGTATAGCCCGCAGTGTTTTTCAATATAGTGTCCCAATTCATGAACCGTTGCAAAATCATCAAAGTGATCTGTATTCGATAAACTGATATCACCCAGTTGTCCTCCGGAAATAAATAATTTATCTTCGGCTGAATCATAAAATGAAGTATTCGCAAGAGTCGCGGGATCCGAATTCGGATTCAAATATTGCATGGGATTAAATCCCGCTTTCCAATAAATGTTAATTCGATTCGACAAACAGGTCGTATCAACGCCCGCGGTATTTAATTTAATGTAGTCGAATGCTTGTTGGACGTTGTTTAAAATATTAAATGCGCCGCCTTCTATTTCCATAGAATCGGTTTGACGAGCATAAGCTTTTAAAGTCACTGATTGAGCCGAGGTCCCGTTTGAATAGGTTTGTGTTTGAATAGCATGAACTTCGTTTTTATAAATATCTTTTTTGATAGAAACATTCAGCACATCGTTTGGACCTGAATACTGATAATGTGAACGAGCCAAAACTCGAATTGTATAAGTACCCGCAGAATTTGGAATATATAAATCACCAGATCCAGACAAGTCTTTGAGCTGTCCCGTTTGATCTGTTAATCCACATTGAACTAATTTTAATTCTTCGTTGTAGACTGCAATTTCTGCATTTTGAATCGGTAAAGCGGTTGCGATTGGATCACCTAAAATCATAGATTTTAATTTTCGAGCGCCACTGACCGATTGTGTGACCAGTTCTGTTCCGCGTTTGTAAAACGAAGCGCTTCCAGTCAGGATAACTCCGGATGTATAGGTAAATTCTTGATTGCACTCTGGAATTTCATCGGACTGAGCAATATATTCGCTCGCTTGCGAAGAATAGCGAGAGCCGCACCCGATGGATGCAAATATCAAAGAGGACAGCATTAAAATATAAGCTGCAAATTGACTCAGTTTCACAAATAACATATCGGAATGAAATGGTATTTTCGTAAGTTGAAAACTGACTCAAATTGAGAAAGTCCAGTCTAGAAGTGATTAAAACAATCGAAGTAGAAATAAAAAAAGGTCCGTAGACAACTCTGAAACATAAACCTCTTTTTCGCAAGGTGGGTGACCATATAACAACTTTAGGCTTCTCACTACGAGGTGAGCTTGCTCACCATTGTCAGGGACAGCCCCCAATATTATGCTTGTAAGGTTTATTTTCGAAGAGACTTACATCTATCGAACCTCAATATCAATACTAGCAAGGTTTTCATAAAAAGTCCATGAACCAGACTCGAGATTTCAGAAAAATAGCCGAAAAAAATAACATGATTTCTCAAATTGATTTTTATTTTCCATTTTTTATATTTTTTTATGGTCTAGTCATGATGATTGTGCTTGAAATACCGTACTTGGCGACTTTAGGTCGCAAGCGGATGCCACAGTATTACTCTCAATTCGAACAGCACCGAAAAATTGCTTTTGTTTCCTTGTGGCTTGGGGGCCTCTGGTCATTACAAAATATATGGTTATAAATTGACATCAATTTGGGACGTGCTAACTTCGGTTCGTGTCTGAAAACAAGGTGTTATCCGTAGAACAATTGAATATTCACATTCGTTCTTTGATCGAAGGTCAAATCCCACAAATTTGGGTTCAGGGTGAAATTTCAAATTTCAAACCACACACTTCCGGGCATTTTTATTTTTCACTGAAAGATTCCAAATCGCAAATTTCCGCCGTCATGTTTCGTGGATTTAATTCTAAATTGAAATTTAAACCACACGATGGTTTAGAAGTCCTTGTGCGCGGCAAAGTCACCGTTTATGAGCCTCGCGGAAATTATCAAATCGCGTGCGAAATGATGGAGCCTGTGGGTGCAGGTGCTTTACAAAAACAATTCGAACAGCTCAAAGAAAAACTCAAAGCTGAAGGCTTGTTCGAATCTTCTCGAAAAAAAACGATTCCGGCGTTTCCACACCATATTGCGATTGTGACTTCTCCGACTGGAGCCGCCGTTCAAGACATTTTAAATATTTTAAAAAGACGGGCTCCTAGTATCGAAGTCACCATAGTTCCTACCTTGGTTCAAGGCGCGCAAGCAGCACCACAGTTGGCAGAAGCCTACAAAGCCGCCGTTCGATTAAAGCCGGATGTGATCATTATTGGTCGTGGCGGTGGTTCGATCGAAGATATGTGGTGTTTTAACGATGAAAAATTGGCGCGGTTGATTGCGCAATCCACAATTCCTACAATTTCTGCAGTTGGACATGAAATTGATTTTACAATTTGTGACTTTGTTTCTGATCTGCGTGCCCCAACTCCATCGGCTGCTGCCGAATTAGTTTCAAAAAGTTCGATGGATTTGTTACAAAGAATTTTATTATTGGACAGATCTTTAAAAAACTCAATTATCAAAACATTGCAGCAGCAAAAGCAAAAGCTGATTTTTCTGAATCGCCAATTAATAGATCCTAAAAAACGTCTTCAAGATCTGATGTTACGCAGTGACGATTTATATCAGCGCTTGGAACTAGCGATGCAAGCGCGTTTAAACCATTGGTCGAAAGACATTGAAATATATAAAAATCGTCTGGTGACGCCAGCGCAAGTTATTAAAAATTTACGAAATCGTATTTCGCAGTTTGAGTTAAAGTTAAACTATCAAATTGAAAAAACAATTGGCGAACGACAGTACAAGCTGGATCGTTTAAAATCATTGGCTCATTCTCTCAGTCCGCTGCAAGTCGTGGATCGTGGTTATTCGGTGACCAAAGTAAAATCAAAAGTTTTAAAAACAATCAAAGATATTAAAAAACAGGACATCATTGAAATCCGCGTAGCGGACGGGGAAATCAAAGCCCAAGTCATTGATGTTCATAGTTTAAAGGAGTCCTAAAATGGATTTTGAGAAAAAACTGAATCGCTTGGAAGAAATTGTACAAAAAATGGAAAAAGGTGAGCTTTCACTCGACGAATCCATGAAGCTTTTTGAAGAAGGTGTGAAACTAACGCGTGAATGTCAAACACAGTTAACTAAAGCTGAAGCTCAGGTTAAAAAATTAGTGGGCTTTTCCGAGGACGGTCAAGCTGTCAAAGAAAATTTCGAAAGCGAAGACTAATCGAGGTTGAAGTGTTTTCAGGTTTGGAATTAGAGCATCAAAATTTTACAAACGAATTTGAAGAATATGGAAAATTATTTTTTGAATCGCAAAAAATAAAAGATCCGCAATTAGGTTTAATTTGGGATTCGATGTTTTATTCTTTTTCAAATGGGGGCAAACGATTCCGTCCATTCTTGGTGTATCTGATTGCCCAAACCGAACAAAAAGATTTTTCATTATTTAAATCCTGGGCAACCGCAATTGAAATGATTCATACTTATTCTTTGATTCATGATGATTTGCCCTGCATGGATAATGACGATTATCGTCGAGGATTGCCGACAAATCATAAAAAATTTGGCGAAGATATCGCTTTGTTGGCAGGAGATGGTTTGCAATCTGAGGCATTTGGTTTAATTGCATCAGATTTGATGCTGAAGCCTAGTGTGCAAATTCGCTTGGTTCAGATTTTATCTAAAAACATTGGTGTACATGGTATGGTTGGCGGCCAAGTTTTGGATATGAAATCAAATGCACAAACAAATTTAGATCAGTTAAGAAAAATTCATGAATTAAAAACGGGTTGCTTGATAAAGGCAGCTGTCGTTGGTGCAGCCGTTTTAGCTGAAGTTTCTGATCAGCAACTGGGTCTGTATGAACAAATTGGCCATCAGCTGGGATTAGCTTTTCAGATCAAAGACGATTTGCTCGATGGTTTAGATCCTGCCCAGGATCACAAAAGTTATCTGGCGTTACTGGGAACCAAAGGGACTCAGGAACTCTTGCAGCAACTGACTCAGTCGTTGTTACAGAATTGTCAAAATTTGCACAAACCCTCTGGGGCTTTACAAAAATTAATTTCATTTAATTTAACACGAGAAAAATAGACATGAGATTGGATCAGTTTTTAGTTCAAAATAAAAACATTCAATCGCGAACAAAGGCACAAGAGTTAATTGAAAAAGGCCATGTTCAAGTCAATGGCCAAATTATTTTAAAATCTTCGTGGTCGACGAATGCGACAGATCAGGTTGAAATACTGGATAACGAATTATTAAAATTTGTGTCTCGGGCTGGCTTGAAATTAGAATCAGCCATCAAGCACCTGGGTTTAAATATTGAAAATAAAGTCGTCCTGGATATTGGACAATCAAC
The DNA here is from genome assembly GCA_031970595.1 of Pseudobdellovibrio sp. Lineage (GTDB taxonomy): Bacteria > Bdellovibrionota > Bdellovibrionia > Bdellovibrionales > Bdellovibrionaceae > Pseudobdellovibrio. Next base: position 3,948 of record DALYIB010000057.1, on the reverse strand, counting down.
GGGTGGTTTTACTGATTGTTGTTTGCAATACGGGGCCGCAAAGGTCGTGGGTTTTGATGTTGGGGAACAGCAGCTGCATTCTGAATTGTTGAAAAATTCAAAAATACAATATTTTGAAAAATTAAACGTGAAAAGTGCTTTGGATCATCCTGAATTCAAAAAATCAGTGCCAGCCGCAGGTTTCGATTTAGTTGTATGTGATGTTTCATTTATTTCCTTGTCACATTGTGCAGAATTCATCAAACAAGTTTTGGCCGCAGGTGGTTATTATCTGTTGCTGGTAAAGCCGCAGTTTGAATGTGGCGAAAAAAATTTAGATAAAAATGGAATTGTAAAAAATCCTTTGATCTATCAAGAGGTTCAGGAAAAAATAACGGATATTTATCAGCGTCAAGTCGGCCGTTGCATAGATTATTTTGAAAGCGCTTTGCCAGGGCGTGATGGCAATAGGGAGTTTTTTATTTATGGTCAAAAATCTTAGTTTAATCTGTTTAGTTATTTTATTTGTTTCCTGCCAATCCTTGAAAACACGTCGGGATATGACACCCACGACAAATACCTCTGCCACCGCGGCAGATGTTAAAAAAAGTGATATCCAACCCTCTGTAGTCGATTCAATAGTTCCTGCTGAAGAAGTTGTTCCACAGGCCGCCGAAATTAAACCGCTTCCACCGATTTCAAAATCGGTTCCGCGTTTTGGAATCATTTTTTCGGGTGGTGGCGCGTTGACCTGGGGACATGTCGGAGTTTTAAAAGAATTTCAAAAATATAAATTTCCAGTCGTTTCTGTAGCTGGCTTGGAATGGGGTGCCGTTACAGCCGCAATTTATGGCGAAAATTTATCTTCGAACGAAGTTGAGTGGGAAATGTCCAAGTTCAAAAACATCGATGATTGGGAAAGTTTTATCAAAAATGTTTTTGAAAAAAAGACAGTCGCTCAGATGAAAACTTCGTTTGTGTGCCCTTCGCTAAATTTAAAATCTCAAACGCTTTATTTGTTGAACCGGGGGAATCTAGTCCAATTTTTACCGTTTTGCGTTCCGTCTTTTGGTCTGGTTAAACCTTACGGAGACAGTGTGGCGGGATTAACAGCTGTGCAACAAGTCGCTCAGCATCTACGTGCCAATGGGGCGCAAAAAATTATTTTAATTAATGTCCTGGGGCCAAAGGCGAACACAAAAAGTATCGCCAAATCAGTTTTAACGGCGGAAAACCAGCTATGGGTGGATGCCAAAGTCGCACTTCAACAAAAGCCAGCCGTTTACGACGAATTAATTGAATTGAATTTAAACGATTATTCCATAGATGATTTCGATCGTCGCCGAGAAATTATTCAAAAAAGCGCTGATTTAAGTTATAGTCTTATAAAGAAAATGGCTGATAAATACGGTCTGTAAGGAAAATTATGGCAAAGCTCACAAGAACATCGACAGAACAAAGTTCATTATTTAAAAAACGTCGTGATCGCGTTTGTAAAGCGATTAACACCAATGCTGCGATGATTGTGGCTTCGCATCCAGAATTAATCAGAAACGATGATGTTCACTATCCCTATCGCCAAGATTCCAATTTATATTATTTAACCGGATTCGAAGAACCAGAATCTATTTTAATTTTACGTCCAGGTAAAAATCCTGAATCAGTGATGTTTGTTCGTGATAAAAATGTCGAACGTGAAACATGGGATGGATTTCGTTTTGGTCCAGAGGGAACTAAAAAAGAATTTGAAATAGATGAAGTTTATTCAATTTCTTCTTTTAATGAAAAAGCCGTCGAATTATTAAAGGGTTACGAAGAAATCTATTATCGTCTTTTTAAAAACCAAGATGTCGATCAAAAAATACAGCAATTACTATTAAATTTAAAACGAGCTTATGGTCGTCAGGGTTATGGTTTGTTAACTGTGAAAGACGCTGATCAGTTTTTAGGTGAATTTCGTCTGAAAAAAGACGAGCACGATATTGAAAACCAACGCAAAGCGTGTTCGATCACAGCCCAGGCGCATTTAAAAGCCATGCGCCTGACGAAGCCGGGTATTTCTGAAAGACAAATTCAAGGAATTTTGGCTGCGGAATTTTACACACAAGGGTCTGCGCGTGAAGGATACAATTACATTGTGGCCAGCGGACATAATGCGACGACTTTGCATTATAATTTCAACGACCAAGTATGCGAAAACGGAGAACTTGTTCTGATTGATGCCGGTTGCGAGTATAATTATTATTCGGGCGATATTACACGAACTTATCCAGTAAATGGCCGATTTACTCCTGCACAGAAAAAAGTTTACGAAGGTGTTTTAAAAGTTCAAAAGGAAATTATTTCGCGATTAAAACCAGGTTTGTTTTTCAGTGATTTACATCAAATGGGAACTGAAATGCTGGTAGATTTAATGCTTGAGTTGAGTTTAGTGCATGGTCAGAAAGACGATGTCATTAAGTCATTAGAATATAAAAAATACTATCCACACGGAATTGGTCACTGGTTGGGAATGGATGTCCATGATGCAGGTATGTATTACATCAAAGGTGAACCTCGTCCGATTGAACCCGGTATGGTATTTACAATCGAGCCTGGAATATACATTCCATTAAATGATACGACGGCGCCAGCTGAATTGCGTGGAATTGGTGTTCGTATCGAAGATAATATTCTAATTACTGCCAATGGTTGTGAAAATTTGACATCCGAAGTCCCCAAAGAAGTCGATGAAATCGAAGCAGTTGTGGGAAAGGGAATCTAGTACAAATTTAAACTAGATTCTTTGATCAAATTATTCGTTTTAACATCCAAAAAGCGCAACTGGGCTATCAGCGGCGCTTTGGGATCGTCTTCGTCTGTAAAAAGCTGAATTTCTACATAAAAGTTGGATTTGGGATCTTGGGCGATTTTCATTTTTTGAAGCTTTGCAATTTCTGCTTGATAGGGATGATCTGATTTTTTTAAATAACTTTTAAATAAAATTTTGGCAGGTTTGTTGTCTTTGGAAAATTGTTTTTTGACTTCAGTGACGAATTTTGAATCATCGTTTTTTTTGAATCCTATAGAAGGCAAATAGGGTTCTAAAATCGCAGGCCACTTTTTAAAAGTCACTAAATAGGTTCCTAAAACGATCAAACATAAAATAATTATTTTCATAAATTCCTAAATGAATCGGTGATGCATCCATTTGTTTGCAACAGCGATGTCGGTTAATTCTTTTTCGGATTTAAATAATTTATCATCACGTGAAGCTGCACTGACAGCCAAGCGTAAATGCGTAGCTGCTTGTAACAATTCAATGTCACCGGATGAATTCCCGCTGCACAGAAAAGGATAAGCGCCATTCGTTTTTTTCAAAAGAGCTTCGACTTTTCCAGCGCGATAAGTGATCGGCAAAACAGGTTGATCCGTAATAATCCCATTATCCACAACTGTTTCCACACCAATGACTTGATCTGCTGTCAAACCCAAAGCGATCGCGCCAGGTTCGACCGCCCATTTAATCGAAGCTGTGACAATATAAATTTGGGCATCAAATGATTTCAAAAGATCGATCAGTTTTTGTTGTTCTTGAAAAATAGGTTTGGGTTGAATGGATTCAAAAGCTTGTGCAGACCATTGACGAATTTTTTCCAGAGGTAAGCCTTTGTTGATCTGGGCTAGCCAAACATAAGCATCGCGCGGATCATTATTCAATTTTTTCATTTCGATGTAATGGTCAAAAGGGGCGTTTGGCAAGGGGACGTGCTTTTGATCAATTTGATAATTAAAGAAATTTTCACCAAGGTCTGTATCCCACAACGTGCCATCGGCATCAAAAGCCGCAACAATTTTTTGATTTTTTTGTTTTAAATCATTCAAAACCGATTCGATCTGAGTCCAGTATGTTTTTGGAAAGGGAATGTAATTCATAGTTGTCACATTTTAGTCCTTAAAATAAGATATTGTCTATATGCAAAACCAAAC
>DALYIB010000056.1:0-12899 GCA_031970595.1 Pseudobdellovibrio sp. | reverse complement strand
ATAATGTTTTCTTTTATGTGATTATGCAGGGTTCGATGTGGTTAGGTCAGCAGGCAGATCCACAAAAAGTTCCGGCTAAGGGCGATTTACAAATGACCGAGATCATGAGCGTTTATCATTTGATGGTGAACGGAGAAAAAATGAGTAAATCAAAAGGCAATTTTTATACAGGCGAGCAGTTACTAGAAATGGGTTATTCTGCAGACCAAGTTCGTTATTTCCTTGCGATGCTCAGTTTACCGGTGAAAGCTTCTAATTTTGATTTTGTGCATTTTGCCGAAAGAAATAAATTTTTAGCAGGGCCCATGAATGCGGCTTTTGAAAAACCGCTTTCGGCGTGTCATTCCAAGTTTGGTGGTCAAGTTCCAGAAGGACAGTTGATTGGTAAGGCCGAAGCCGAAACAGTTAAACTGGTTCAGTTGTATTTACGTTCGATGCAAAAAGGCGATTACGCCATTTTGTTGGGACAAATTGAAAACTATGCTCGTCAAATTAATTCCTTATTTTCACAACACAAACCGCATGATGATCGTGCTGATGAAAAGGGTCGTAAGGACGCCTTGTTCACATGTTTTTATGTTTTGAAAAACTTAATGATTATGTTGGCGCCGTTTGTTCCAGGTACAGTCGATGAATTAAGAAAATCATTAAATTTACCGGAAAGCGTTTTAACAGCGGATCAATTAGGAACAGGAATTCCTGCCGGTCACAAGATTAATCCGATGGGGAAATTTTTCCCGGCAGTCGCTGATGAAAATGCAGCGGCTCCTGATTCAGTTTAAGTTTCTTATTTTGAATTGTCATGTGCTAGACGTATTCAATATTTTGGTGATTTTGGCTTTAAAAGTAGATTAACATGAATTAACAAATTCATGTTGAGGAGTTATTATGAGCTTTTTACGATTCGTTTTTACTTCGGCTGTGATTTTCACCGCTTTATCAGTCCAGGCGCAATTCCAAAACTACACAAAAGAAATATATAAAGAAGCTATTAATTCTGGAAAACCAATGGTCTTGTATTTTCACGCCAGTTGGTGTCCTGTTTGTCGAAAGCAAAAGCCATTGTTAAACGAAATTCTTCAAGAAAAAAGATATGAGAAATTTACTTCCCTGATTGTTGATTATGATAAAGAGACTGAAATTAAGTCAGATCTGAAGGTGTCGACCCAAGCGACCGTTGTCATTTTTAAGTCAGGTAAAGAGTTAATAAGAAAGACCGGAGTTACAAAAAAAGATGAGTTAAGAAAAACGATCGATATGGGGCTTTAATATGGAGATACAATTAGGAGTTTCATTTATAGCTGGACTACTGACGACATTGTCTCCTTGTGTGCTACCCATTCTCCCATTTTTAATTGACAGCGCTTATCGAAAAAACAAACTTGCACCTCTTTTTATGGTTCTTGGCTTAGCGATGAGTTTTGTGACAGTGGGTTTTCTATTAAGTCGATTTGGTTCATTATTTGGTCTTCAAAGTGATACAATTCGAAAAATTTCAGCACTGATATTGGCCATCGTTGGTATAATATATGTATTTGATCAACTCGAAGAATTTGTATCTGATTTACTGACTGAGTTTTCGAGTTTAGGAACTACGATCACTCGTGCTTTGAATCTTGATGAAACGACGCCGATTGGTTCAGTATTGATTGGGGCCCTTTTAGGGTTAATTTGGTCTCCGTGTGCTGGACCAGCTCTGGGGGTTGCGGTTTCCTTGGCAAGTCAAGAAGGACAAGGTTTTGAAGCTATCAAGATTATGTCGATATATTCGTTAGGCGCCATTATACCTATGTTGTTAGTTTCCTATGGCCTCAGAGCTTATGTTCAAAAAAACTTAAATAGAATTTTTAGTTTGTCTGAAGATTCTAAAAAATTTTTTGGATTAATCCTATTGATTACAGGTGTATTTGTTTTTCTGGGTATAGACAAAATTGTTGAAACTTTTCTATTAAATAATTTGCCGGATTCTTGGGTTAATTTGATTACGAATTACTAGTTCAACAATATTCACTTTATTAAGGGTTTTATGATTATATTAATTCTGAATTTTATTTTATTAAATCCATGTTTTTCTTTTGTAAGTGGCCCTAGCTCTGTTTCTGAGGGTGAAAAATATTTAAATTTTCAGATTCAACAGGAAAGAGGAAAAATTGAGCCAAATGAAAATCGAAGTTCATTTCAGGACGCGCGAATTGATCTAGGAAAAATTAAATACGTTCAAAGTCTTTCGGAATCTTATTTATTCAGTCGTTCAAGTTTGAATATTGAATATGCTGAGTTTTCAAGTGGAGAAGAGAGAGTTGGCACTGATTTTTTCTATGAAAAAGATGAGGGACGGTATATTGTATTAGGTTTTTCCGGAGATCTTATGCATGATTTACAAAAGCAATTTAGTGTATTTCTGCAAATAACACCTTTTAAAAAGTATAATCAAAACAAATTTTCAAATCCAAGAGTAGACCTGTTTTCTTTTGGTTTTCAATCATCGTTGCATGTGACGGATAATCTTTTTCAGAAAAATTTACTTTATATCGGTTCTGGCGATACGAAAGATCAAAACTCATACTTTGCTATTGATACAGGATTTGGATATAAGTTAAATAATGTATTTCAAAGACAATTCACAGTGAATGGGAGCTTGTTTTTTGAAGGAGATACTTCGGAACGAAAAGACCCTAAATATGATTCAGTTTTCTCGCCAGCAGGAACCGAAGATCGAATTAGATCTTTTAAGTATGGCTTGTTGTTTGGATTAGATATTGAGCTAGCAGACCAAATCAATTTATTTATATCATCACTTTCAAAGCTGGGCGGGTATGACGCACGTTCTACGCAAATATTTAATTTAGGCATCGGAAAAAAATTTTAATCATTCGGTTTGATGTTTTAGCATGAGTTGTTTAAATTTTTTGATTGTGGAAAAGGTTATTAATGAATTCAGTTAAATCAAACAATGAAACAATCCTAGCGATTGATTTTGGTACCAGTCACTCATTGGTGGGGGCTTTTCATCAAGGAAAGCGCGTCGATGATTTGGCGATTGATCCGTCGGGTTCGGATCCGACTTTGATGAGAACGCTTTTGTATTTTCCGCATGCGGATCAATGTTTTTATGGGTCGGAAGCGTTATCGAAATTCACCGAAATGGAAATGGAAGGACGACTGTTTCGTTCTTTTAAATCGCATTTACCGAATAAAAATTATTTGGGAACAATTATTGATAATCGTATTTTAACTTTAGAAACAATGATCGGGTTGTTTTTATTAGAACTTAAAAAAAGAGCCGAAAAAGCCTTAGGAACCACAGTGACCAAAGCTGTGATTGGCCGTCCGGCGCGTTATTCGATGGATGCGGTGGCGGATGAATTTGCGATTCATCGCATGAAAAAGGCCGCTGAATACGCCGGATTTACGGACGTGATTTTTGTTCCAGAACCGTTGGCTGCGGCCTTGGAATTTCGCCGCAACATTCGCGAAGAAAAAATAATTCTGATCGGGGATTTTGGTGGCGGAACATCGGATTTTACGATTATGAAAATTACTCCCAATGAATTTCAGAAAAAAGACGTCCTGGCTGTAGAAGGTTGTCCTTTGGCAGGGGATGCCTTGGACAGTGTTTTTATGAGCATGCGCCTGAATCGCAGTTTTGGTGCGCAAACAAAATATCGCATGCCAATGTCCAATAACGTGATGTCGATGCCGGCTACGGTGATGGATCGATTGAATAGACCCGCGCAGATTGTCCATCTGAAGGAAAAAGAAACTTATGAATTTATCAAAGAAGTGCGTAAATGTGCTTTAAAAAAAGAAGACCAGCTGGCCATTGATCGATTGTTTGTATTAATCGAAGACCAACAAATTTTTCCATTTTTTGAAGAAATTGAAAAAACTAAAAAAACACTTTCAAGTCATCCTACAAGTCATTTTAATTTTGATTATCCAGATTTGGAAACTTCCGAAGTTTTTTCAAGTGTTGAATTTGAAACCGGTGCGGATAAAGTGAAAACGGAAATTTTAGCAGCCTTGGATCGTTGCTTGGTTCAGGCTAATCTTAAAGACTCTGAGATTGATTATGTTTTCTTGACAGGAGGTTCGGCGCACGTTCCGTTTGTACAACATGAATTCGTTCGCCGATTTGGGGCAGAAAAAATGCAAACGAAAAACTTTTTCCATTCGATTTTATCGGGTTTGATCGAAAGTGCACAATCCTGGAATCAATTGTCCGATGAGTAATTAATTTAATGGAAAATGGTTTATGAATATTAAAGTCTCGCGCGTATTACATGCTGGTTATATTTTTGAAACTCCTGTTGGTAAAGTTTTGATGGATCCTATTTTTGAAGATCCCTTCAGTTATAATTGCGAACCATTTCCGAAAATTCGTTTTGATCTTGAACAAATCAAAAAACAAAAATGGGAGGCTGTTTTAATTTCTCATATACATGATGATCATTTTTCTTTGGTCAGTCTGGATTTAATTGATCGGAATACTGCTATTTATTTGCATTGCGAGGACCTAGAGGCTGTTGATTTTTTGAATAAAATGGGATTTCAAAATGTTCATTTGATAAAGCCATTTCAAAAATTTAATCTGGCTGGTCTAGAGATTCAAACTTGGCCAGCACTGAACGAAGTCGATATTGTCATTCAGCTCACTTATCAGAATATTCAAATTTTGAATGTCGTCGATTCTTGGTTGCATCCTGAAACGCTCGCTGATCTGATAAAAATCCACTGGAATCTGATTTTGTGGCCCTTTCAGCTCATGCGAGAAATAGAAATCTTGACTCCCCATCGTTTTCTGGGACAAACAGATGAATACCCTGTAGAACTGCAAAATCAGCTTTCTCAATTTCAAACAAAAGCCGTTGTACCGAGTTCTTGCCAATTTATTTTTAAAGAATTTGGTGTTGAAAAAAATTGGCAAAATCAATTTTACTTTGGATTTAGTTACCAAAAATTTTCGAATTTAATGCAACAATTAAATCCTGCAGCGGCTATCTATCGTTTGGATCCCGGCCAATCAGTTCTAGTAAATTCTCAAGATATTAAAAAAGCAGATTCTATATCATGGATTCGGCCGATGGATAATAAAACAGTCGATTATGAGTTCAATCCCGATATAATCATTCCTCAGATGAATGGGTATATCGGACATTTATTGTCGGTTGAAATTGATCAGATTAAAAATTTTTGCGAAAATGGTTTAATTCAATATTTCGACGAAAATGGACTTGAATTATTTCATTACTTTCCAAAAGGATTTATTTGGAATTTGCAAGTTGTCGGGGATTGGCAACAGTCCTATTATTTTCAATTTGTCGCAGATCGAAAAAATCAACACGGATTCCAAGTGCAATTGGTGCGGCCTGTGACAGATTCAAAAGTGCAGTGGTTGACAGAAATTTCTGCTTATAAATTGCATTCAGCTTTGAATCGTTCAGAGTCGCTCAGCTCATTGGAAATTCGCATCAATGATCGTAATTGGTTGTGGTCGGAAGGTGATGAATTTTCTGATTTGAACAGTCCCGATGTTGTAGAGGATCCCTTGTTAGGAATCCTCTATTCGTCAGGCGAACTCAGTTACCAGCGCGCCCAGTTAAAGTTTTTAGGTTACTAATTATTATTTCAATTTGTGGAAACAGCCGCCGCCCACATCTGTCCATCCATCATTACCGGAAGAGCAACCACATCTCCACATCACAGCACTTCCTGAGGCATTATTGAACTCGCCTGATGTGCAAGATTCAGCCGCTGCTGGAGCAGGAGTCGGTGCAGGCTGTGGGGCCTGCGCTGGAGCTGCTGATGATTTAACGCGATGATAACAACCACCGCCCACATCTGTCCAACCAGACTTGCTAGACGAACAATTACATTGGTACTCAACAATTTCATTGCTGCTGTTTTTAAATTCACCTGTAGAACACTGATTCGCGTTGTTGTTGTTACTTCCAGGGCCTGTGGCTGGAGTTGAACCATTTGACATGTAAACAGTGACTTGTGAATTCGTCATACTCGCACCATCACAATAAGAATATCCACGAGTGACGCGGGCTGTACAACCATCTGCGTTTTTAATTTCGTAACCTGACTTAGCGATGTGAATGATATTACCACAGGTAAATTTTTCTACAAATGCTTCAGCTGAATTTCCACTTGAATCTGTTGTTCCAGTATATAAAGTTGCAGTCGATAAACATAAACTTCCAATGACTTCGACAGTTGCGCCACTGATTGGATTATTTGCTGTATCTAAAACTCGCACTGTTAATCCAGATCCAGCTTCTCGCGGGACGCAATTTGATTTTGAACTATTGACTGTATAGCCCGATTTACATTTCCAATAGCACCCATTTTGTGATCCCGTAAAATATTGGTAAACTGTGTTGACAGTACCAGGTCCCGCCACTGCCCAAGAAAATCCTTGTACTTCAACTCCAGGTCCAGAAGGATAGCTACCGGTGCATTCCTGAGCTTGTTGTTGGCTGGATGGCGAAGAACTTTGATTGCTGGCGCTGCTGCTTGAACTTCCTGATCCTGAAGGTCCAAAGGACGCAGAAGAAGAGGAAGATCTGGAGGAGGAAGAAGAAGATGATGAAGATGACGATGACGATGACGATGCTGCTGGCTGTACGTTGCTTCCAGATCCAGAATTAGAAGAAGAGCTACCACTTGTATTTGAATTTGGAGATTTTTTTCCACCACTGTCTGAATAGGTTGGAGTCTGAAGATCGTAATTAGACAAAGAGTTCTTTTTAGGATTATCTGAATACTGACGTTGTTCTGAAGGAGCGATGTTTCTTTTGGATTTAGGCGTTGCTACACCCACAGTGGATGCTATTGCAAATGTCGAAGTAAAGAGCGAAGCGAATAATAAAAGACGGTTCATAAATACCCCCACGCTTCTTATCGGAGGGTTTTGAAAAAACATAAGACCATAGTCCTGTATATTTTTGAGACGTTAAAAACGAATACTTTAGATCAGATATAATTAATAAGAATTATACTTTAAATAATTTTGAATCCAATATTCCACGGATTCGGTGTGGGTAATATCTCTGATTAAACAGGAAGAGATAGGGTGAGTTGGATTAGGATCGATATGATAATAAAATTGTTCAAATACTTTAAACCCCGTTGGAAACATAAAACAGTTAATCGTTATGGCTTGATTCATGTTTTTTCTATAAATCAATTCCCACTGTTCTGCAATGGTCGATGACAGAATATACTCGTTGATACTCTTTAAATCTTGAACCCCGGTTAACTCAATCAAAGATTTGCAAACGACGGCTGAATTGCCGTTGGTATGTGTCTGAAATATTTTCTCACCTTTTGAATTTTTGAGTTCAACTTCTGTGTTAAATGCTCCTGATTTAGAATCAGTTGAAAATTCGGTGCTCATCGGAACATAGAATTCATTAACATATTTTTTAAATTCGTCGGATGATTCAATTTTTTTAAAATGAAGAGATTTGCAGTCTGTCGGCTTAACAAGAGAATCCGGAGTTATTTTAAGAAAACAGGCAATTCGATTGACGGTTTCTAACTTGGGTTCTATTTCCCCACTTTCCAGTCGCTGATAGTTTCTGTGGGAAATGCTGACGGCTTCTGCCATCTCGACTTGAGAAAGTTTTTTAAGAGTTCTATAGAACAAGAGGATGTATTTAATTTTGTTGAGCACTAAGGTGTTCTCTGCCGTCTTCATATATTTATCTTAACGGCATTTGTGTCATGGTTTTATGATCTAGATCATAATTTTTAGGTTTATTTTTTTGTAAACAGGACTAATTGTGAATTTAGAGTTAATGGATTGTTAAGAAAATATTAAAAAAAAATTTCATCTCATTACGATCATATTTTTGCGCCAGTGATGGCGTAATGACTATATACCAGTTTTCCGATGCAGCTATTGAAAATAAAACGAAATTAAAAAAAAATTTTGTAAGGACATCAAGGACGGAAATAAATGAGCACTTATACTTTCGAAGAAATCAAAGAATTCAAAAACGACTGCATGGACTTGCTAGAGTCTGCAGAAAAAGCTCTTTTAGATCTTGATAAGGGTGCAGACTTTAAAACATCATTTGATACTGTGTTTAGATGTTTTCATAACTTGAAGGGTTCAGCCGGTGTTATGGAAATGGAAAAACTTCAAAAACACACTCACGAACTAGAAACAATCCTAATGCAATCAAGTGCTAACGGTGAGTTATCAAAAAATTGTATCGAATTTTTTCTAAAAGGAATTGATGCTGCAAAAAGTATTTTAGAAGGACACGAAGTTGAGTTTTCATTCATTGTTTGCGAAAATAATCCGTTACAAACAGATCAGTCTGTTTCTGCAGAAATAGTTCAATCGCCATCAGTAGCAGCAGCAGATATGGATCCCGCTTTAGCTGAATTTTTTGCAGAATGTTCAGAAATCCTTGAAAGAGTGTCGGGTCATCTTCAGCAAATTGAATCGGGTTCTAAGGATAAATCAGTGATCGATGGTTTGTATCGTGACGTTCACTCCCTTAAAGGAGCCGCGTACTTGTTTTCATATCGTCAAATCGGCGATGTGGCTCATCATCTAGAATCTAGTTTGGAAGGTGTTCGCGATGGAAAAGAAGTGGCGACTCCTGAGTTAATCAACATGTTGTTTAAAGGTCTAGATTTGTCTGAAAAATTGGTTCGAGCAGCCAAAAGCCGAGAGAAACTTGAGAAATATGAAAATGAGGTCGAGCAGTTTACGCATCAATCGGTACAACCTATGACGGCTTCTCTTGATAAAACAGAGTCAGCATCTGTGACGTTAACGACAGCTGCGACAGAAGTCCCGGTTCCAGTCGCGGTAAATAACTCAGCGGCTGTGCCGCCGTCTTCGGATGACGCCAAAAATTCAGCGAACAAGCAAACAGACGAATCGAACTCGTCGATTCGAGTTTCAGTATCATTGTTAGATAATTTGATGACCTTGATGGGCGAGATGGTTCTGGTTAGAAATCAGATTTTACAATATGCCAATCAATCGGACGATCTTGAGTTTTTGAGTGTTGGAAAAAAATTAAATGTCGTCACCAGTGAAATTCAAGAAGAAATGATGAAAACACGTATGCAGCCGATAGGAAACACTCTGAATAAATTCAATCGTGTCGTACGTGACTTATCAAATGAGCTTAAAAAAAGCATTCAATTACATATCGAAGGCGCTGAAACAGAATTGGATAAGTCATTATTGGAAGCCATCAAGGATCCATTGACACATATCGTACGTAATTCGTGCGATCATGGAATTGAACTACCTGATTTACGTCGTCAAAAAGGTAAACCTGAAAAAGGCAATGTCTACGTTAAAGCCTATCACGAAGGTGGCCAGGTTGTCGTAGAAGTCCAAGATGACGGTAAAGGTTTACATAAAGATATGATTATCAATAAAGCTGTTGAAAAAGGAATTATCGACAGTCAAAGAGCGACTAAGTTATCAGAAAAAGAAATTTTTAATTTGATATTCGAACCTGGATTTTCAACAGCGGCTGCGATCACAAATGTTTCTGGTCGTGGAGTTGGGATGGATGTTGTTCGAACAAATATCGAAAAAATCGGTGGCACTGTCGAGCTCAGTAGTCAAGCTGGTCAAGGCACCAATATTAAAATGAAAATCCCTCTCACATTGGCTATTGTCCCAGCCCTTATAATTAATTGTTCAGATAATCAATTCGCCATTCCTCAAGTCAAGCTCGAAGAACTTGTACGTGTCGATCAGTCTATGCAAGAAAATAAAATCGAATATCTGCACGGAGCTCTTATTTATCGTTTACGTGGTCAAGTTTTACCTCTGTTAGATATGAGTCAAATTTTGAATTTAGGTGAACGTGAATCTGATTTTTACAATAAAGGCATTGTAAATATCGCTGTTCTTAAATCAGAACAAGGCATCTTTGGAGTGATTATCGACGAGATTCAAGATACGGCGGATATCGTTGTTAAGCCGATCAATCGTTTATTGAAATCACTCAATGTATATTCAGGCGCGACGATTTTAGGGGATGGCTCAGTCGCATTAATTTTTGACGTGTTGGGTCTGTCGAAGTTTATTCAGTTTACAAATGGAGTCAAAGAAGAAGCTCAGATATTTGGAAAAAATAATTCGCAATCTTTTTCAGATATTCAAGAGTTTCTACTTGTTAAAACTCAATCTCCAACGAAGCATGCGATTGTATTGGGATATGTTCATCGGCTAGAAGAATTCAGTCGCAATCAGATCGAATACTCGGGACCTCATCGAATGATTCGTTATCGTGATTCCATTTTGCCATTAATTGATGTAAATGAACAATTAGGTTATGCGTCACCGCAAAATCAGAATCAAAATGAAAAGCTACCAGTCATCGTTATTCAGCGAGCGGGTTCTTTATATGGACTTGTCGTGGACGAAATACTAGATATTTTATCAACATCGGTGCAGACGGATTCTCATTTGGTTCAGCGTAAAGGTATTTTTGGAAACTTGCGCACAGATGATCAAATCATCGTCGTCATGGATCCATTCGAATTAATTTCCATGGCATTACCTGATTCAAGCCTATCAAAAAAATCCGTTAACTATTCGGATTCAGAATCTCATGTAGCCGCGATTTCTTCGCGTTCACAAGTGAAAGCGAAAAAGAAAATATTATTTGTCGAAGATACGGCCTTTTTTAGAAAGACAATCAAAAACGCTCTTGAATCCAACGGCTACGAAGTGCTGATTGCTAACCACGGTCAAGAAGCACTCGATCTTTTGTCAGACAAAGATAATAAAGTTGATCTCATTTTGTCTGATATCGAAATGCCCGTGATGAACGGGTTCGAAATGGCCTTGAAAATTCGTGCTCAAGCGCAATTTAAAAATGTACCGATGGTGGCCATCAGTTCAAAAGCCGATCCGCAGTTTGTTCAAAAGGGCTTGGATTGCGGTTTTAATTCATATCTTGAAAAATTTAAACCCGAAGTTTTAGTGAATGAACTCAATCAGCAATTTAAAAGCGCACAAGCGCAGTCAGCTTAGGACAAATGATGGAACACGATAATTTAAATGAAAACGAAAATTCTCAGCCTGCAAAGCAAATCACGACTTTTTATTTAGATCGTGAATTATACGGAATTGAAGTTCAAAAAGTTCAAGAAGTCACAGGCAAATTGGCTGTAATCAAAGTTCCACTAGCGCCTTTGTTTGTCAAAGGGTTGATTAATTTGCGTGGGCAAATTGCAACGGCTTTAGGTTTAAAAGAGTTGCTGAATCAAAAGGATTCAAAAGACGATTGCATGTCAGTCGTTTGTAAATCAGACAATGGTCTTATTTCGATCATTGTGGACGAGATCGGTGAGGTTGTTGAGGTGTCTCAAGACCAATTTGAAAATACACCGGACCACTTAAGTGAAGACTTTAAAAAATACATTAAAGGTATCTATAAAATGAACGGACATATTTTAAGTCTGATTGACTTAGAAAATGTTCTTAAAGAATTATCGCCGACGATTGAAACGACATCTCGGGCTAAATAAAGGAGTACGTATGGGAGCCGCAAAAAAAACAGAAGCAAAAGTTATAAAACTCAAGGATGCTTCGAAAAAAACAAAAGTATCTGAGAGCGAAAATATGCTCAGCGCTTTGAACAGGTCGCAGGCGATTATCGAATTCGATATTCAAGGAAATGTCTTGAAAGCCAATGACAATTTTTTAAAAGTTACTGGCTATTCGGCCGAAGAAGTTCAAAACAGACATCACAGTCTATTTTGTGATCCAGAATATGCCAACTCGAATGACTATAAAAATTTCTGGGCTAAACTGGGTCGTGGGGAATTTGAAACGGGCGAATTCAGACGAATAGGTAAAGGTGGAAAAGAGATTTGGATACTTGCCTCATATAATCCAGTTCAAAATGAAAGTGGACAGTTTTATAAAGTCATTAAAATTGCGACAGACATTACGCAGTCTAAAGTGGAATTAAAAGTCCGCCAGGATATTATGAACTTAACAAGTATCGTCTCTGAAGGTGATTTGCGCGGCGATATTATGAATGTGAATGAAAAATTTTGCCAGGTTTCTAAGTACAGTAAAGAAGAACTGATTGGTAAGCCACACAATACGACTCGTCACCCGGATATGCCGAAAGAAGTCTTTAAGGAAATGTGGGCGACAATCGGACGTGGAAAAATTTTCCGTGGTGTGGTTAAAAACAGAGCCAAAGATGGTTCGCCGTATTACGTCGACGCGGTTATTGCTCCAATCATGGGTGACAACGGAAAACCTAAAAAATATTTAGGTGTTCGTTATGATATTACGAATCTAGAAATTGAACGTCAAAATATGAAGGGCGTATTAAGTGCTATTGATTCAGCTTTTGCATATATTGAATTTGATGTGAACGGTCATGTTGTTAAAATTAATAAAAATTTCCAAGATACAATGGGCTATGATATCAAAGAAATAGAAGGCAAATCTCACAGTCAATTTTGTGACCCTGATTATGTGCGTTCGACAGAATACAATGAATTTTGGCCAGATCTAAGATCAGGAAAGCCAAAATCTGGTATTTTTAAGCGCATTGCAAAAGGTGGACGTGAAGTTTGGTTACAAGCGGCTTACTCGCCAGTGATGGACGAAGTGGGGCGAGTGATCAAAGTTATCAAAATTGCAACGGATGTGACAGAACAGCAAAAAATGATTTTCTCAATCCAAGAAACGGCGACGACATTGGCGGGCGCTTCTTCGGAATTAACAGCCACAGCAACTGAATTATCAAATAACGCTTCAAAAACAAGCCAAGAATCGATTAAAGCTTCTGCGGCTTCAGAACAGGTTTCTGCGGGGGTTCAAACAGTCGCTACAAATGTCGAGGAAATGGTGGCTTCCATTAAGGAAATCGCTCGAT
>DALYIB010000055.1:12166-12986 GCA_031970595.1 Pseudobdellovibrio sp. | reverse complement strand
GCTCAGGTCGGGCCGACGACACCGAACAGATCCAGTCGGCCCCTCCTTTAAAAAATTCCTGGGATCATTCAAAAATTTTTCGACCTGTTAATCACTTAAAAAAAGTACTCAAAAATTCGAGCATCTGATAACTTCACTACATGCAAATTAATAACTGGATTGCTTCAACAGATTCGCCAACAGCTCAATCTTTTTCAAAACTGAATCCCTTCACAAATGAAGTTTTGTACACAGTCAGTCAAAGCACAGTGCTAGATGTTGTCAAAGCTCTACAAGTGGCTCAGAAAAGTTTTCTGGCTTGGAAGGACTCAAGCATTCAGGATCGATTGGCTCTGCTGGACCGAATTTTGTTGGCGTATCAAAATCACAAAAATGAATTGATTCAGTTGGAATCTTTGGATCAAGCGTTGCCTATGGCTTTTACGGAAAAAGCAAATTATGAAATCGGACGCAGCTACTTGTTACAAATGCAATCCGAACTAACCAAGCCATCCAGCTCGAGCGACACTATGTCGCCCGTGGGTGTGCTGTCGGCTTTGTTGTCTTGGAATTTATCGAATCGAATTTTTATTGATAAAGTCATCTCGGCCATTATGGCTGGAAATGTTATTTTGGTTAAGCTGTCCTCGTTTGCACCAGCAACGGCTTTGATTTGGAAAAAAATATTTCAACAAGCTCAGTTGCCTGAAGGCGTTGTCCAATTTATTTTTTCACAAGACCGATCCGTTCAGGAATTATTGTTAACTCATCCGGGAATCAAAGGTGTTGTGATGACGGCTGAATTAAAAAATGCAGCCCAGGCTTTGCAAAAAATCAGCTC
>DALYIB010000055.1:0-12156 GCA_031970595.1 Pseudobdellovibrio sp. | reverse complement strand
GTCAATTTAAAAAAGTCCAAATCTGTGTGGGCTCTAAAAACCCAGCGATTGTTTTAACAGAACCAACAGACTCTGTTGTACGGGAAGTGTTGGAATCCTTTTTGATTGGTCAGGGGCAATTAGTTTGGAATTCGACTCGTTTGTTTGTAACTGAAAAAAATCAAGCGGCGTGGTCTGAGGCTTTGCGCCAGGCTGTCAGTGAGTTAAAACCGCAAACATCTGTCAGCCAAGATGGATTGTGGATGCCCGTGTTGAAAAAGCGTTCCTTAGAACATTTTCAGGATATTTTACAACTCGCCAAAAAAGACCAAGCTAAACTTATTCAGGCTTCAGCGGATCATCTGGAATCGGCTCAGTACTTGCCACCAACCTGGACTAAGGACATGTCCAACTGTTCGACTTTGCAACAAGATCAAATTCATTCGCCTTTGTATATTTTAAGTGAAGTGAAATATCCGTTTGATATCCCCAAGTATTCGAATGTTTCCTATTATGGTCATGCAGCCAGTATTTGGTTTACGGACAAGCAGCCCGACAAAGTGATTCAACAGCTGGATGTTGGTCTGGTGAGTCTGAATCAGTGGTCTGTTTACAGTTCGCAGCGTTTTGCAGGTGTCAAACAATCGGGATTTGGCTTGCAAGATCACCGAATTTTTGGCGCTTTTTATTCAAACGTCAAAAAAGTGTCTGCTGCTACTGAATAATATGATTTTTAGATCTCATGCGAAGCTCGCATTGCGGGCAGTGGGCTTCTTCGCGAATTTCGCCGTTATCTTGGTATACGACAGCTAGTTCTAAATTTGTTGTACATAATGAACAATTTGAATGAAGGGCGACAAAGGCCTTTTGTGTGCTATTACGAGTGTTTTCGTAATAGGTAATGTCGGTCATTTTAATATACTGTTTCAGTGATAAAGTTTGTTCCTTCATAGAATCCTCTTTTAATAAGCTCATCCGTGAGCTTTGTGGCAAAGTTATATCCTTGCAAATTCTGTTCACAGGCGAAAGTCGGATCCGTCATCCGGAATAAATCCTGTTATTGGGTCTAGTTTTCTTATGTGATCCCAATTAAATTGCAATGTCTGGCTTCAATAAGGAGACAGTATGAGTCAGTTATTTGGGTTATCGATGATTGTCTGGATTTTTTTAGGTTGTATGCAGGTCAAAGAAAAAAAGGCGACTCGACCTTTGTCGGCAGTTTCTGAATCAACAAATCAATACGAAAGAACTTCCGATGGAGAAGTCATTTTAAAAATCAATTCTGCTTCCGTTTTACAAAATGGCCAAACCTATGAAGCGGATCGAATTATTTTTGAATCAGGAACAATATTGTGGTTTCAGTCGGGGAATATTCAATTTAAGGCTCGCTCCATCCAATTTGAACAACCGGTTTTGATCGGCTTTTACCCTTCCCAGCAATTGGCAGCATTTGCGCAATATGGAAATGCGGGAGGACTTGTTAAATTCAGTGCAGAAAAAATTTCTGGAAATATTCAACTTCATTTAGCAGGCCAAAACGGAGGAGAGGGATATCATGGTGGCGGATTTCGGATTCCGAGGACTTCGGGATCTGTCTCTGAGCTGATTGAATGTCCGCCGGCGATCGGAGCTTCGGGCGGCGCTGGAGGATGGGTGATGATGGACAGTTTAGATTTAAGCCTTTTGCAGATCAAAATTTTACAGACACAATCTGAACCTGGCCGCTATGGAATTGCTTATTTAAAAGAAGGATTTGATCTTCAGAAATCCATTCAGGAAAACAGAACTTGTCGTGCTATTCCATATCAGTCAAATAAGGGAACTTCGGGGCGACTCTGTTTAAAAAGCGAATCACTTTTAGATACGGAATGTGCCAGTCGCTTTTAGAATGTCAGTTTGATTTCGCTATCGTATTGGTGTTTTTCGAAAGCGAATTGAATCAGCTCGGTAATCAAAGCTGAGTATTCGAGCCCTTTCGCTTTCCACATCATAGGATACATCGAAATTTTTGTAAAACCTGGCAGAGTATTCACTTCGTTCACAATCAGCGAGCCGTCTTTTTTCATGAAAAAATCGACGCGAGCCATTCCATCACAGTTTAAAGCTTCATAAGTTTGAACGGCTAACTGACGAACGTTTTCGATTTGTTCGGCCGTTAATTTTGCTGGAATAATAATTTCAGCACCGTTGGCATCAATATATTTGGCTTCATAAGAATAGAATTCATGTTTAACGACCAGTTCTCCGGGCATAGCTGCTTGAGGTTGGGATTGTAAACCTTTGACAGAGCATTCGATTTCGCGGCCATCAATAAATTCTTCGGCGATAATTTTGTGATCGTATTGAAAAGCATCTTGGATTTGCTTTTGAAAATCAGTCGCATTTTTAACTTTATGAACGCCGACCGATGATCCTGCATTCGCAGGTTTGATAAAAAATGGTGTTCCCAAGTTTTTGACAATTTCGTCATAAGACGGTTTTTTGTGTTTATGTAAAACCATGAATTTAGAATTTTTAATTCCAGCAAAAGACATCACAATTTTCATGTATTCTTTGTCCATGCAAATGGCTGAACCTAAAATCCCGCAGCCGACAAAAGGAATATTCAATGTTTTAAAAAAACCTTGCAGGGTTCCATCTTCGCCATTTGTTCCATGAACGATCGGGAATGCACAATCCACATTTGTTTTTTTAAAAGTTTTCAAATCCAGGATACAGCCTTTTGAATTTTCAGAAAACAAAGTAATTGGATTGTGCGAGCCCATTTTTGCATCTGTAATTTCAGTTAAACTTTGTAACTGTTCAGAGGTAAAAGCGAACCAGGTGCCTTGTTTGGAAATTCCCAAAAGTGAAGCTGTGTAGCGACTTTGATCAAGTGCTGCAAAAATATTTTTTGCGGATTGAATAGAGACTTCATGTTCAGAGGAACGGCCACCAAAGATAATTGCGATATTTTTTTGAGTCATGAGTATATCATGACTGAATCAGGCCATTTCGACAAGCTCTTTGCAGATGAGCCACAGACCCTTTTTGGCAGATTCAGTGATCTCTGATTTATCTTCGCGAATTGTTGTGCTTAAGAGTTTTGTATAACGATCCGTGATAAAGTCATCTTCGGGGCACTCGATCATTTCAATATTTTTAATTTCTTTGTGCGTGTTGCTAGCAATCGAAATTAACTGGGAATGCTCGCGCAAAATTTCTGCGATCGGTTGAGCCCCAGCATGTAATGTGACAATGGGTTTTGATTGTTCAAAAAATTGTAGAATATTTGAACTTTCGCTTTTGTTAAAATCAGTTTTTAAATAGATACAGCCCTGAAATTGTTGAGCGTCCGGAGCTGTCGATTGAACTGTGAATAAAGTATTCAGTTTTTGGAGGCAGTGTTCGAATTGATGAATCACTGCCGGCGAAGTTTTTGTATCTGTCCAAATAACTATTTTTTTCATATGTGCTAATTTCCAGAATTAGCACTATTCAATACGACGCAATTTTCTGCAACAACTTTTCTATTACCATAGGGCATCAGACCACGTACGCAGTATTGAATCACCTTAGACAAAAATGGTAATTGAGGCGCGACAATAAAAGTATAGTGATCGCGGCTGGGCTTACCTTGATCGTTCAAATTTTTGGCATCCAATAAATCAAATTCAATTTTACGAGCGCTAATAGTGCAGGAGTCGCTGTTGGGACAAATGCGAGTATCGAAAAACAAAGGGTTGACGCTGACTTTGATAGGAGAAACGGTTAAGTTATGACAAGTCACTTTGTCTTCTTTGCAGTAATCACGACCCGTAAAATAATATAGAACTGGCATAATCAATGGATCTTCTTTTGTTGGAGCTGCTGGGTTATATTTACGAAGAATATTTGCAAACGAAAGCTCCGTTTGCAAATAGTTCTCGTAACTGTGATTGAACTGAATTGAAAATTCCGTTTCAGTATTAGTGATCGATTTAACCGTCAGATCTTGTTTGAATCTTTTGATGTTTTGGCTGTCTTCCAAAGTAATCGAAGAAGTGATTGAACTGGATTCGTTTAAACGAACTGTGCCAAAATTGAGCTCGCCAATGGCTTCGTTCATTTTTGTTTGGACTTCCGTTGCTTGAACAGCAGGTCCCAGATTTTGATCTTCGAGATTTTGTTTTTTTAAACAACTGGTGGCTGTTAAAACCAGAGTCAGAATAAGTATTATTTTTTGAATCATATTGAATCCCATCCCCAAATCCAAAGTGGCATTGGTAATACTTTGGCTAAAATTTCTTGAGTTTCAGTTTTCATGAAATTCAGCTGTGATGTTGTGATCGGTCCAAAAATAATTCGGACTAAATCAGATTCGTTGTTCAATGTATATAAATCGCTGCCATAACCAATCACGACTTCACCATGTTGTTTTTCAAGGACAAATTGGTCTAATCCTTCGGCGCGAAAGGCTTTTTTTATTTTTTGTGAAATAGAATTAAAATCCTGAATACGGATCATTCCTAAAAACCCTTCGTGCTGAGTTGGAGAAATGGCCATCAATCGGCGGCGTAGGTTTTGTGAATGTTGGGGCACGATGATACGATAAGTTTTATTTTCAGTGCGCACCATAAAGCTCCACAAATCAATCAGCGCTTGAACAGAGCCGCCCCATTCGTGGATGTAATTTGTTAAGTCAGCTCCTTTGCCTTCAATCGAATAAGCTAAAAGCTGATTCTGCGGACTCCATAATGTATAAATATTGGAATTTGGAATTTTCATAAACTTGGCAACTTCGTCAGCTGTTCTGACGCTGTTGACAGTGTGTTGGTTATACAGCTTAAGGATCGCATTGGGGTCGACCTGAGAACCCTTCACAAACCGCGCTTCTTTGTTTTCGATCGGCTGAGCTTGGTTAAATTCGTAGGAATACTCCATTCCGGCCAATTCGAAGCCGAATTTACGATAGTAATCAAATTTGTCTGTCCACAAAATAACTAAGTCACAATTCTGAGCAGTGGCTTTAGTTAGACAGTTTTGCAGATTTTGTGAGCTAAGCCCTTGGTTGCGATAGTCAGGGTGGGTTACCACCGAGCCAATCGCGCCAATTCTGAAAATAGCCTGCGGTGTTTTTGTAATAATAGGCTTGATGACGGCGTGAGAGACGATTTGTTCGTTTTCTTCAATGATACTCATATTATGCGCATTTTGGGGCGCCAATGCGGTCGGGTATTCTTGGTTAATATTCCATTGGGTATTTTGTCGAAGGTGGTCATTTAAAAAACTAACAACTTTTTGTAATTCATGAGCCTCGGGGGATCTTGGTTTGTGCATAAAGGCCTCCTGAGTTTTATTATATATTTTTTTATGACGCTTTAGATGGCCAGTTCTTCTGAAATTGACTTAGGTCGGTATTTTTTTTAGATTAGACATGTTATAAAGACTATCTAGTTTCAGACTATGATTCAGAGGATAAAATGGCAGATAAAAATCAGATGTGGAAAGAAAATAAACCAGGAAAAATGTTTGTAGATCAGTCTTGTATTGCCTGCGATGCCTGTGTATTAACGGCGCCTAAAAATTTTTCGATGCACGAAGAAGACGGGCATGCTTATGTTGTCAAACAGCCAGAAACTGCAGAAGAGCAAGCTGCTTGCAAAGAAGCAATGGAAGGCTGTCCAGTAGAGGCCATTGGCGATTTTGGTGAGTAATAGTTCCGTTCAGAAGAAAAGAAAAAGTCCAGCCGACTTTAGTCTGACTCTGAAGCTTCTTAAAAAAAAATACCCAGATGCGCATTGTGCATTAGAATTTAAAAATGCATTTCAACTTTTGATCGCGACAATCCTTTCGGCTCAGTGCACGGATGAGCGTGTGAATATTGTGACGAAGGTGCTCTTTAAAAAATATAAAAATCCCCGCCAATTAGGGGATGAATCTGTCGAAAACATCGAACAAGTCATTCGTTCGACGGGCTTTTATAAAAATAAAGCCAAAAACATCAAAGCCTGCTGCGAAATATTGACTCATAAATACCAAGGCGAAGTTCCACAGGACATGGATCAGCTTGTCGAATTACCGGGCGTCGGACGCAAGACCGCCAACGTTGTGCTGGGAAACGCTTATGGAATTGCAAGTGGAGTTGTTGTAGACACTCATGTCATGCGACTTTCGAATCGATTGGGTTGGGTTAAATCCGAGGACGCTGTTAAAATCGAGCAAAAATTAAATAAATTATGCCCCCAAGAAGATTGGGTGATGTTGTCTCATTATCTGATAGCCCATGGACGTCAGCTTTGCAAAGCTCGTAATCCACAGTGCCAGGACTGCTTTTTATCAAAAGATTGTCCCAGCAGTGGAATTAAGTTAACGTAATTGCATGTTTCAATCTTATTTTGAAAGTCTTAAATATGTCGGGCATTTATTGCCAGTTTCTTTTCTGAGAATTTTTATTGGATACTTTTATTTGAAACAAGCGTTCTTTGATTGGAAATTACATATCATCGGTAATTCAGTGGTCAGTGATATTTTAGTCGAGGCCTTGAACAAAGCGCAAATGCCTTATTGGTATCGTTTGTTTTTAAGCGAGCAATTGATGCCACATTGGGGCATTTATTCATTTATCTTAGTGGGAGTTCAATTCATTATCGGATTGTCTTACATCATAGGATATGTCGTGCGTCCAACATCGGCACTGGCATTTTTATTTTGTTTTAATTATCTGCTGATTTCGAGCCAGGGCAGTGAATTCTTTTTTCGTTTATTAATGGCTTGTCATTTGTTTATGGCTTGGGTCGGAGCAGGTCGTTGCTTGGGCATCGATTATTATTTTTATAAACGCTATCGTGGTGTTTGGTGGTAATTTTTTAACATGCGACATTTTATTGGTTTTTCTATTTTAATTTTTGCAGTTTTATTTGTGACATATTTTAATCGCGAAGATTTGAATACGACCAAGGAAGCCCTGTCGATCAAAGTTTATGCGGATTCTTCATTTATTGGCAGTTGGGGGCCGGGGCCGCATTTAAAAGAATTATTTGAAAAACAAACCAATGCAAAAATTGTTTTTATTGATATGAAAGAATCGAATTCGCTTTTGCAAAAAATGGCGATCGATGGAAAATCAGCTGTCGGTGATGTGATTATCAGCTTGGACCAGTTTGATATCGTTCGGCTGAGTGAATTGATTCAATGGCGTCCTTTGGTTTCAAAGTTGGATTCGGATGCCAGTCAGAGCTATGAAGTGAATCCTCGCTCGGATGTCTTTTTACCTTACGACTGGGCACCGATTTCAATTAACGGACAAAAAAACAACCGTTTTATTCCAAAAAGCTTAGATGATTTATTAAACGAAGAAATGAAAGGTCAGTTGGCCTTGCTGGATCCTCGTACCAGCAGTCCGGGTTTGCAATTTTTAGTTTGGGTTATGAAAACGAAATCGGAGCCTGAGGCGATTGAATATTTAAAAAAGCTGAACCGCCAAGTACACAGTTATTCTCCGTCTTGGTCTGTTGGTTATGGTTTATTCAAGAACAATCAAGCGGATTATGTTTTGTCTTATGCGACTTCGCCTTTTTATCATTTAGTCGAAGAAAAAGATGACAGTTATAAATCCTATGAATTTTCAGAAGGCCATCCGATTCAGGTTGAATTTGCAGGTGTTCCTGATACTTGTGAAAATTGTGATTTAGCCATTCAGTTTGTCCAATTTTTACAATCTCCCGAAGCGCAAAAAATAATTATGACTCGAAACTACATGTTGCCTATTTACAAGTCGGCTCAGGAGACAACTGTTTTTGATACTTTAAAAATTTACAAGACCTACAAAAATCAAAAAGTGACCAAAGATGAGCTGCAACGTTGGCTCAACTTATGGAGTGAGATCAGACAAAATGAGCCAGATTCTCGCTAGTGTCTTTTTTCTTTTTTTAAGTTCACCTATCTTATACATCATTTATAAATTTGGTTTAGATGCCGCTGGACTTTTCAATCCAGGTTTGTTTTGGGCTTTAAAAAATTCTTTGATTCAAGGCTTGATCAGCAGCGCCTTGTGTATTTTGGGTGGCGTTCTATTCAGTCGGGGATTGCAAAAAATTTCTGATTCTATGCGCGCCCGTTTGCGATTTCTGGCCCTGATTCCCATGTTATTGCCATCGCTGTTTTCAGTATTAGTTGCCATGAATGTATTATGGATTTTTCCCTATGGTCATTGGGGTGTTATTTTTGTCTATGTGTTAATTTACTTAGGTTATGCGACTTTTTTTATCTATGATTGCCAGCAAAAGCAATTGAATCAGTTGGGATTTCTGGCTGAAGTTTATGGTTTAAATCGTTGGAGCTTTTTCCGTCGTGTTTATTTCAAATTGATGCAAATGGATCTGTTCAGTTTGTTTATATTTATATTCACTTGTACTTTGGCGAGCTTAACAGTTCCTATGATGGCCGGTGGTGGTCGTGGAACTAATTTTGAAGTCTATTTGTATGAAAAAATATATCTGGATGCTCAATGGTCAAGTGCGGCTGTTTTGTTGTTATTTCAGTTATTGGCAATGCTGATCTTATCGCGCTTTGTAGGGCGCGCGCATTTCTCAGAAAAGCAACTGGCTTATATTCCAAGCCGATATCTGAGCTCAAAGACGAGTTTGTATTTTTTTGTCGCCTATTTGCTTGTTTATTTTATACCGATATCAATTCAAATGCTGCGTTCAATTGTGGAAGCCGATTTGAATCAAATATTTGTCACAGAAATTTTAAATGGGTTGCGAGGAAGTTTGCAAGTCTACTTGGGTTTAATTATTTTATTTTTCTTATTTGTTTTTAAAATGAGTTTTTATTATTTTTACGGATTGCGAATGAGTTATTTTCGTGTTTTTCAAAACATGTCTGCTGTCGTTGTTGGTTTTGCCAGTTTGATTTTTTGGCCAAAGACAGGTTTTGCATTTTCTTATTTTTCAGTTTTATTTTGTGCTAGCTTTATTTATTTTTTAGGTCTGTATTTTACTTATTTTGATCCTATTTTTAGAAAAATGCAGGATTCGTTTTTAACAGCACAAATCTATCATATCCCATTTAGAACAGTTTTTAAAAAAATTATCTGGCCGCAAATTAAAAAGCCATTTTCGATAAGCTTGGGATTGTTAGCTTTGATCGTCAGCATGGATTTTGTATTTGTGTTTGTGTCAGGTGCAACTTACACCACATTGGGAACAGTTTTTGAAAGTTATTTATCTAGTTACCGTATGAGTATGGCTTTGGTTGTTGCGGCGGTGGGAATTGTTTTTTCATTGCTTGTGTATTTGCTGATGAGGTTTGTCTATGTGGACGATAAAAAATCTGAATTATAAAATTGATCAATTTCATTTAAGTATTCCAGAGCTCAGCTCGCAAGCGAATCAAATCGTTGCAGTCATGGGGCCATCGGGCGCTGGGAAAACGACATTATTTAAAATTTTAACAGGACAAATTTCGGTCAGTGGTTGGTCATGGATTGTGAATGGAATTGATCTAGCCCCACTCGCTGTTTCTGACAGAAAATTGGGCTTAGTCATGCAGGGGTTTGATTTATTTCCGCATTTATCAGTTCAAGAAAATATTGAAATGGTGATGCAGTCACGCAAAGTTTCAGGACAGGATGCGATTCAACTGATGAATCGATATCGACAAATACTAAAGTTAGATCGCTGTTGGAGTTTGCCAGCAGAAAAAATTTCGGGTGGCGAACGACAGCGTGTTTCTTTGTTGCGAGCGCTGGTCAGTCATCCATCGGTAATTTTGTTAGATGAACCTTTTTCTGCCTTAGATCAAGAGACACGCCATGAAGCCCGTGAATTAGTGCTGTCAGCCTTAAAGATGACTCAAGTCCCAGTCATTGTAATTACGCATGATCCAGAGGACTGTCGGGCTTTAGGGGCCTTTAAAGTTCAATTGGATAATGGCCGTATCCAAACTTAGGCTGTCCACAGTTTAGACAGTCGGGAATTTATTTTATCATACAGGCAAGCGACACAGTGTTCTGCGTTTAATTCCTGGGTTCTTGTGATATATTCGTCGCGATGAAACGCGGTTTTTTTATAAACATTTTTTTAATTCTGATATCTTTGTTTTTGTTTTCGTGTGCAGATACGACGACGAAATCAAATTCGTCTGGGAAAAAGAACTCCGCAAACAAAGTGGCTCCACCTCTGACAGAGGAAGAAAAATATTATAAAGCCACAACGACTATTTACTATGTTCCTTCGTTTGATGCCTCTGAGGTGAATGATTGTCCGGCAAATAAAAAAGTGAATTTGTTGAACAAAGCGGGGCATATTATTACAAAAGCTTGTAAAAATATTTTTGACGCTTGTGCCATGCAAGGGACATGTCGTGTGACGACTTCGTATGGACGATTGGAATTATTAAATGTGGATGGCGTTAAAAATGGTGTGCGCCGTTTTAAAATTATTTCTGATGACGTTTGTAAATACGGGTTTGGCGCCAGTTCTGATCGCGAACAAAAATTTAAAAAAATGTGTTTAGAGCCTTTTTACACAGTCGCAGCTGATTTAAGTTTGTATCGTTTGGGTGATGTTTTGTTTTTTCCTGATATCAAAGGTTTGGTTTTGCCAAATGGGGAAGTTCACGACGGTTTTATGGTTGTTCGCGATGTCGGTGGAAACATTAAGGGCCGAGGTCGTTTTGATGTGTTTACGGGTGGCTATGGTTTAAGTGAAGCTAAAAATCCTTTTGCTAAAATTAAGTTGCACGATAAAGATACTCGTCCAAAATATTTTGTTGTTGAAGGCTCTGAAGCAGAGCGAATTCTTGAGAAGCGTCAGTTTCCATTAATCCCTTAATCATTCGGTCTTGCAAATATTTGATCTGAATGTTTTAATTTAAGACATTCGTCGTGTTTGTTAAAGATCACAGCCTGTCTGATATTGATCTATGTCCTTAAAAAATACATAAAAATGCTAAACCTTGTTTCAAAATAACCCATATTAATTAAAGTATTAACGCATTGCGTCGACAAGTTCTGTGACTGCTGGACAAATGTCCAATTTAAATCGGGTTAGTGTTTGCCAAGAATTTGCCTGGGAACAGATTACGACGTAAGCGCTGACCTCTAACAATTCAAAAGAGGTACGTATGTCGTTAAGAATTAATACCAATGTGAACGCATTAGCCGTTCAAAACGCAATGAACTTAAGTTCCCGTGATACCAATAGAGCCATGAAGAACTTGGCCACTGGATCGCGCATATCTGACCCCAGTACAGATGTCGCCGGTTCTGCTGTGGCCGAGCAAATGAAGTCTGAAATTCGTGGTATGGGAGCCGCCAAGATGAACTCCGATGCGGCGATGGGTTTGGCGGATGTGGCTGAAGGGGCGCTCAGTGAGCAAGCCACCATTTTAACTCGTATGCGCGAACTTGCTGTTCAAGCGGCCAGTGATAACTTTTCTAACTCTGAACGATTAATGATGAATAAGGAATACAGTGAATTACGCCAAGAGCTGGATCGTATTTCAAAATCGACTCGCTACGGAACGCAAAATATTTTGGATGGATCCGTCAAAGAATTTGAATTCCAAGTCGGTACGAAAAGCACGAAGGAATCCAGAATTTCGTATAACTCGGATTCGAATACGACGGCCAGTGCATTAGATGTGGATAGCTTGAGCGTTGAAAATAAAACGGATGCTCGAGATTCATTAGATGCTTTGGATAAGGCGATGAACAAAGTGGCTATGGCGCGTGCTTCATTCGGAGCGATGCAATCGCGATTGCAGTCAGCACAGAATAATTTAGGAGTGGGTATTGAAAAATTATCTGCTGCAAGATCACAAATTGCGGATGCTGATTTAGGTAAAGAAGTATCAGATGTTCGTCGTGGTCAAATTCTACAGCAATATCAAAGTTCAATGCTTCAACAAGCAAATGACCAAGCTGGTCTGGCATTGAAATTAGTTGGTTAATCTAGGAAGGATTGATCTGTTTTTACAAAAATCGAATACAAATTTTTCGGGGGTTCAGGATAGAACCCCCGTTTTTTATTAAAAACTAGACCAAGGTCTTAAAAATTTTTTCATATTTATAATTAATAAAAACATAGACTTGATGTAGCGCGTCAAATAAAAGCTAGACCAAGGGCTAAAGTTCCCTAGACCATAGTCCGAAAGAATTGTTGTACACGTTGGCAGCACCTCGATAAGAAGAAATTGGAAGTTTGATCCAGC
>DALYIB010000054.1:0-13202 GCA_031970595.1 Pseudobdellovibrio sp. | reverse complement strand
GTTTGAATTTCATTCAACGCCATGATGAGTGCCGCTTGTTTAGTTTGATCAAGCTCGGACAATACATCATCCAATAGCAAAATTGGATAGAATCCGTGAACCCTCTGATGATACACGATTTGAGCCATTTTGAAAGCTAATATGATAGATCTTTGCTGTCCCTGAGAACTAAAAAATCTTGAGTCTTTTCCGTTATATAGGAAAATGACATCATGCTTCTGTGGACCTACTAAACTCTGTCCACTTGCGAGCTCTGCCAAAGCCAATTCTGAAGCTCTTTTCGAGAGTAAATTATGAATATTTTGTAGGCTAAAATCAGAAACAATTTGATCAGAAATAACGTACTGAAAATCGAAATCGCATTTATTTTGAGCATTTATTTTATTCAGCTGATTTTGGACTTCGTTTTTAATATCACAAAGTGAATTTATACGCAGACTGGTTAATTCAGTAGCAAGTTTCAAGTAAATAGGGTTCAGACTTTCTAATGTCCTCATGGCGAGGTCTTTTTCTATTTTTTCGTCTTTGTAGTCCTTTAGGACTTTATTTCGCGTCCTAAGGGCCTTCTTGAAATCCAAAATGATGTTTTGCCCATTTTTATAAACCATTTTTACAAGGTCGTCGGTTAATTGGCGTCTTTCGTCCGAACTTTCTTTGATAATACTTAAACTTTCCGGTGAAAACAAAACAACTGGCGGTAGATAGTTATAAATCTTAGAAGTTTTTTTACCGTTCAATAAAACTTCCTTTTTTTTAGGATACAAGACCATCTGAACGTTATATTCCAAATCATTGTTGTGGATAACTGTGTTTAAAACTGAGTTATCTTTTCCAAAATGAATCAATGTCGACAAATCACTATATCTGAATGATTCATTTTCTACTAATACGTGTACGGATTCTAAAATATTTGTTTTGCCTTGACCATTATCGCCAATGAACAAATTCACTCTTTCAGAAAGGTCTAGATCGACGCTTTCAATATTTCTGTAATTTCTGAGTCTTAGAAAATTTAAATTCACACTATATACGCATAGGCATAACTACGTTGATATAGTTATCCGAACCATGAGCTTTTAAAACTCCTGGTGAAACATGATCGTTGATTTCAAATTCAACTTTATCTTGTTCAATATTCTTTAAGACATCTTCGATATAACGTGCATTGAAACCAATTTTAATATCTGGTCCTTTATAATCGATATCAAGTTCTTCTTTAGCGTCACCTAGTTCTGGATTATTCGATGTGATTTCTAATTTATTAGAAGTAAACGCCAACAAGATAGCTTTTGATTTTTGATTAGCAAACAAAGATACACGTTTCAATGAAGATAAAATGTGTTCACGCGGAATAACAATTTTATGAGATAACTTTTGTGGAATAAATTGTTGATAATTCGGGTACTTGCCCTCAATCAAACGAATCATAAGAACACACGAACCAGATTTTAAAATAAATTGAGAACCTTCAACTGCAACAAAAACATCATCAACAGAAGTTTCAATTAATTTTTTGATTTCAAACAAACCTTTTTTAGGAATAATCACACCTATTTTTTCATTAAAAGATAATCCAGAAAAAGATTTTTTGATTAAACTTAATCGATGTCCATCGGTTGCAACCATTGTAATATGATTTTTATCTTGTGATTCGAAAAATACGCCGTTTAAATGGTAACGAGTCTCATCATTCGAAACGCTGTATATAGTTTTATCGATCATGTGTTTGAATTCAGTAGCATCAATTTTTGAAAAGTTTTCTGAATTGTACGTTGGAAACACTGGATATTCTTCTGCTGCAACACCTACAATTTTAGAATTAAATTTTCCTTGTTTGATTTCTAACCAATTATTTTCTTTTTTAATTAACTGGGCAGGACCATCAAATAATTCTTTTGTGATTTCAAAAAGACTTTTTGCGCTGACTGCAACTTTACCGGGCTCTTTAACTACCACTGAAACACTGTCCGTCAAACTGACTTCTAAATCTGTTGCATAAGCTTTTAACTGATTTCCACTTGCTTCTAAAAGAACATTTACTAGAACCGGCATTGTGTTTCTTTTTTCAACAATGTTCTGAGTTCTGGAAATTAAATTCAACAAATCTTTTTTCTGAATTTCTATTTTCATAATGTCTTTCCAATCAATCTTTATAATCTATTAATATATATATAAATAAATAGTAGTATTAGTAGGGGCGTTGATATATCCCACATCACACTAAATTATTGAAACTTCTACCTTTTCTTGGTGGAAAACTCAACTTGATAATCCACTTAAAAACCGGTCAAAAATGTGTATAAATCTATCCACATTTTTATTCATAGCCTTATCAACAACACAATCCACAATCCACAAGTTATACACCTGTGATATTGTGGATAGTAGTGATTAAGTCATCGATTTCATTCTTAAATTGAGGATCTTTCGACTGTAGATTCTCCACTTTTTCCAATGCGTTAATGACTGTTGTGTGATCACGACCACCAAATGCATTACCAATATCCACGAGTGATTTATCTAAAAACTTTTTGATCAAATACATTGCAATCTGTCTTGGAACTACGATTGGCTTTGCACGACTTGTTGATTTTAAATCTGTAATTCTGACTTTAAAATGTTCAGAAACGACTCTTTGAATTTCTTCAATAGAAATTGTCGTCGTATTTTCATGATGTGCTAAAACCTTACGCGCTAGATCTAGGTTGATTGATAAACCTTGTAATTCTGAAAACATTTTAATCTTTTTTAAATTACCTTCCAGTTCACGAATAGATTTTTTTGAGATGCGCGCAACATATTGAATAACATCTTCTGGCAGCTTAACTGTCGTTTTTTCAGCTTTATACCTCAAAATAGCTATTCTCGTTTCTAAATCTGGCATTTGAATATCCACACTCAGCCCACGTTCTAGGCGAGTTCGTGAACGATCCTCAAGTCCAATGTCTTTGGGTAGTCGGTCACTTGCTAAGATAATTTGCTTTTTATGTTCGATGAATGAATTAATCATATGAAAAAATTCTTCCTGAACACGTTCTCCGCGCCCAATGTACTGAACATCATCAACAATTAAAATATCAGAATTTTCACGATATTTTTGACGGAACTTATCCATTTCATTTCTTCTCATTGCAGAGACACACTCATTTAAAAAACGTTCTGCACTGATATAAATGATACGAGAATGTGGATAATTTTCTTTGATGTGGTTTCCAGCCGCATTGAGTAAATGTGTTTTTCCCATACCAGATGGGCCGTAAATAAATAAAGGATTGTAATCATCCACGCCCGGATTTCGAGCCACATTATAAGTCGCCGCATGAGCACACTCTGAATTTTTTCCGACTACAAATGTAGAGAACGTCAATTGGGTGTGGATACCCTCGTGGGTAAGTCCCATTTCTGTTGTTTCGTGAGTAGTCGTTGGGATAGTCACCTTAGGTTGTTGCTGAGCTTGGAACAATTGATCCGCATTTTGCAGCACATCTTGGAGTGAGGTGTTGTAATCTGGCGCAACTTTATCAGTAATTACAAATTCGATTGTAATTGCTTCACTATATATAGTCTTAAGCTCAGCATGTATTTTATCTTTCAAACTTTCATTTACATAAAAGTAATAAAATCGATTAGGCACACTCAACTTGATATGGTAACCAGAGTCCGACTTATCCACACTAATGAGATCGATGGGGTCAAGGTAGGTTTCTAATAGTTTATTAGAACTTTCCTTGGTTTTCATCGAAGACTTGATCTTTGTCCAGAATGATGAATCTATTTGCACGAACTCCCCCTCAAGAATCAGAAGTGGTCATAACAACTACAATTCAAGTTATCAACAGTTGACCATTATGCCGCAATGTGCTTTATATATTTTTCTCTTAAAAAAAGAGTGCGCATTAAAGCAGCAACTGACGTTATACGTCGTATGTCTAACAGGAGTATTTAGTATGAGCAAAAGAACATATCAACCAAGCAAACGTCGCAGAGCTAAAACACACGGTTTTAGAGCTCGTATGAAAACATCTAACGGTAAAAAAGTTCTTTCTAAAAGAAGAGCTAAAGGTCGTAAAAAATTAGCAGTAAAACGTGGCGGCAAATAGTCGACCACTTCCTCTTAAAAAAACATCTGACTATTCAACATTAAATTTAAAAGGCCAGCGGATTCGTTTGAGTCCGTGGCTTAATTTATTGGTTATGAATTCTCTAGATGGAAAAAATTACTTCGGCATGACGGTGTCTCGCAAAATTGGTAAAGCCGTCATTCGAAATAAGCTTAAAAGATGGGTTAAAAACTGTGTTCTTAAAGAGCCATGGCCAACCAAGTTTAAAGGAAAGCAAATTGTGTTCGTGTTCCGCGCACAATCCGACGACTTTTTTAAAAATATCCCATTCTCAGAATTCAAGCGCGTCTACAGTGAAAAATTCCTATCTGAATAACATGTTTGTATTCAGTGTGAAGTTTTATCAAGTGACGTTTGGCTTCTTTTTGGGCGGGAACTGCAGATACTATCCAAGCTGTTCACACTATGCAGTGGAATGTTTTCAAAATCTTCCTTTTTTTCAGGCACTGAAATTTGTCAGCAAAAGAATTTTGAGTTGTCATCCATTTGGCCATAAAAAACTTTACGATCCGCCCCCAAAAAACATATAAACATCTCGAAACAGAGAGGTCTTATTTATGAAAAATCAAAACGAAACACCTTTTGGAAGTCCTCGTTTTTTAGCCGCACTTGCAATTACATTTTTATCGCTTTGGGGTTGGCAATATTATTTAAATAAAAAATATCCTCCACAAACTGCTACCAAAGCGGCAACAGCATCGGCGCCAGCCACTCAAGCTGTCGGCGCTGACGCGACAGGCGCTTCGTCAGATACAACAGCAGCTACCGCAAATACAGCCGCGATGGCATCGGGTGTAGAAACAAAAACTTTGTCCTACGCAGATGAAAAGGTGAGTTTTTCAGTATCTTCGGTGGGTATGGGTTTTTCTGCCTATGAAATCAAAGACTACAAAGACAATAAAGGGCAGAACATTCAGTTCACAAATGCGAAACCTCTTTTTGGTCTATATCATAATGGACAGCCTGTTTTATTTAGCTTGTCCCAAAAATCTGCTACCGAATTCGTAGGAGAAGCCACGTTGGATGGGAAAAAAATAGTCAGAACATTGACTTACGATCCAAAAACACACGCCATCAGAAGCGCTGTTCAGTTTGATGCAGGCTTGGAAAAACTCGATTTTCAAGCTCAACAAAACAAACTTATTATCACGAGCACTAATTTCTTAATGCCTTCCTTCGAGCACCAAGATTTTATCTTTGTTCAAGAGGGCAAAACACACGCTGAAACAATTTCTGGTATCAAAGAGGGCGAAGGCTTTATTAAAACTTCTGCCGGCGTTTCAATGGCGTCTATTTCTTCGCAATATTTCACTGCGGCTATTGTTAACAAGTCTGATTTTTTACCAAGTTTAAATAAAAAAGTTGAAGGTCACAACGCGAATATCTTTTTTGAATATGACCTGAAAAATATCAAAGCGAATACAATTGATAACATCGTTTATATCGGCGCAAAGAAAACAGAAATTTTGGCGGGTATCGATCCATTGTTTGAAGAAGTGATGAATTATGGAATGTTCGGCTTTATTTCAAAGCCGTTGTTGAAGCTTTTGAAATTCATGTATGATTTACTTGGAAACTGGGGCTTTGCAATTATTGGAATGACGATTATTGTTCGTGCGATTTTGTTGCCGTTCAACGTCATTTCATTTCGTTCGGCTCAGGCGATGCAGAGAATTAAGCCGCAAATGGATGCGGTTCGTGAAAAATATAAGAACGATCCAATGCGCCTGAACAAAGAAACTATGGCTTTAATGAAGGACAACAATGCAAATCCGGTGAGCGGATGTTTGCCGATGTTGATTCAGATCCCTATTTTCTTTGCTTTATGGAGAGCTATCAGTGGAAGCGTTGAATTGTATCAACAGCCATTCTTTGGTTGGATCCACGATTTAAGTCAACACGACCCTTATTTTGTTTTGCCAATTTTAATGGGCCTAACAATGTACTTACAACAAAAAATGACACCAACAACGATGGATCCGACTCAGCAAAAAATTTTGAATTTTATGCCGATCATGTTCACGCTTTTCATGGTGACATTACCAAGCGGATTAACGCTTTATAACTTTGTGAGCGCCCTGTTTGGCGTAACACAACAATTCTTTTTATTAAAAAGTAACAAATCAAACACAGCGGCTTTAAAGCCCGCGTAATCTGGAGGGAAATAAAAATGGGATTATTTAGCAAACTTTTTGGCGGAAAAAAATCAGACCTGGATTCAGTTGTTGAATCAACACTATCGGGAATTTTAGAAAAAGGTGGTTTTGATTTATCATACAACTTGGATGTTTCTAAGAAGGACGAAGTCACTGAAATTAAAATTGAATTTTCTGGTGCGGATGAAAATTTGTTGAAAGATCACAAAGGCCAGCTAATGGATGCAATTCAATTGTTAATTAAGCGCGTGACTCAGCACAATTTTCCAGATGTTCAAACGAATGTGAATGTAGATTGTGGTGGTTTCCGTGAAGAAAGCGAAGCAGCTTTGATTGAACGAGCAGAGCACTTGAAAACGATTGCTATCGAACAAGGAAAGTCTGTTTACTATCGCGCATTGCCACCGAAAGAGCGTAAAATTGTTCACCAATACCTAGCTCAAGACGCTCGTGTGAAGAGTCGATCTTTGGGAGACGGTCTTTATAAAAAAATCAAAATTTTCCCTGCGAAAAACCAATCTGTTGAAGCGAATGAGGCCACAACAGACGAAGCATAAATATGTTTTTAATTGATCAAAAAACAATTTGTGCATTAGCAAGTGGCGCCGGAACTGGCGCCATTTCTTTAATACGCGTCAGCGGACCGGATGCAAAAAAAATTATTATAGAAGCTTGTCCAGGATTGAAAAAAAAATCGATTCAGTCTCATCGCGCCTATTTGTCCAAATTTCGTGATTCGCAGGGCGCGACAATCGACGAAGCGTTGATACTTTATTTCGAAAATAATAAATCGTATACGGGCGAAGAAACGGTTGAAATCAATTGTCATGGGAGCCCGCTGATCGCCAAGAAAATTATTGAACGACTGACCGAGTTGGGCTGCCGCTCTGCAGAGCCCGGCGAATTTACTTTCCGCGCATTCATGAATGGAAAAATTGATCTTGTGCAGGCCGAAGCTGTTTTGTCAGTTATTGAAAGTCAAAGCGAGAGCGCGTTGCGAGTATCCTTGCGTCAGTTAGAGGGCCGGCTTTCTGAAAATTTTAAAAAACTCGAATCTGATTTAGTTTGGTGTTTGGCTCACATTGAGGCCTCGATAGATTTTTCTACCGAAGGAATTGATGTCGTTGACAACGATGTCTTGGTTCAAAAGCTTGAAAACATTCAGTTTCGTTTGAATGAAATGTTGCAATCCTTTAGCGGTGGGCAGGTTATTCAAAATGGGCTCAAGGTGGCCCTGGTCGGTCAACCGAATGTTGGTAAGTCCAGCCTGTTGAATTTGTTAGTTCAAAAAGATAAAGCGATCGTGACGCCAATTGCTGGGACAACCCGCGATATCGTTGAAGCAACGACACAGTATTCCGGCTTGATGCTGCATTTATCTGATACCGCAGGGCTGCGCGAAACAAGCGATGTCGTAGAAAAAATTGGTGTCGAAAAAAGCTTTAACGAAGCATCGAAGTCAGATGCCGTTTTATTTGTATTTGATTTGTCGCAAGGCCTTCAAGATCAGGATGTTCAGCTGCTTCGGCAAATTCAAGCCAACGAATTGTTTTTCGTGGGAAACAAGACCGATCTTTTGTCGCCCGAGCAAATGACAAAGACAGCCGAAGAAACTAGAAAAAAATTACATGAAATTGGCTGGTCAGCCCGGGATATAGAGGCTTTAGACATTCATTTGATATCAGCCCTTGATCTGTCTGCCAGAGATCAATTATTAAGATCCCTGACGGATAAGTACATAAACAAAGATTTTTTAAAGGAATCTGTTTTATCAAGCGCGCGCCAGGCCGAAATGTCCAGAGACGCACTTGGTTTTGTGGGTCAAGTCATTAATGAGCTGAAATCTGATGTGGGCTCTGAGTATGTAGCGCAAACTTTGAAAAACGCCCTGTTGTCCGTCCAAAAAATTTTGGGCGAAGTTTATGATGATCAAATCATGGACCGAGTGTTTAAAGAGTTTTGCTTAGGTAAATAATTTAAGGATCATATGTTTAAAGCTGATTTCGATATTATTATTGTGGGTGCAGGACATGCGGGTATAGAGGCCTGTTTGTCCTCTGCTAGGCTGGGAGCAAACACGCTTTTAGTTACGACCAATATTGATCGCATTGGATATATGTCTTGTAATCCGTCAATTGGTGGTTTGGCAAAAGGCCATATGGTTCGCGAAGTCGATGTGATGGGTGGGCAAATGGGTATTGCGGCGGATCGCACCTGTATTCAGTTCAAGAGATTGAACGCCAGCAGAGGCCCGGCCGTTCGCGGCACACGCACTCAAAATGACAAACATCTTTATGCCGATTTTCAAAGAACTGCGATTTTAAATCAGCCCAACCTAAAGGTTTTGCAATCCGAAGTGAAGCGACTGATTTTGGATAATAACAAGTGCGTTGGTGTTGTTTTAGAAGACGGATCGCAAATCTTTTCTTATAAAACAATCATTACAACCGGTACTTTTATGAACGGCGTGATGCACGTTGGGTTGTCGCAGACTCCAGGCGGTCGCGTGGGCGACAAAGCGAGTATTGGTTTGTCAGACCAATTAGCACAATTTGGTTTTAACGTTCAACGCCTTAAAACCGGAACGCCGGCTCGTCTTTTGAAGGACAGTATTGACTGGTCAAAGACAGTGCCTCAGGGAGGCGACGAAAAGTTTTTCCCTTTTAGTTTTACGTCTGAAAGAAATTTTTATTTACCACAGGTTCTTTGTTATTTGTCTCACACAACAGAAAAGACACACGAGATCATCAGAAATAATTTAGACAAATCACCTATGTATTGTGGCGTTATTGAAGGTGTTGGCCCGAGATATTGTCCAAGTATCGAAGACAAAGTGACACGTTTTTATGAAAAATCAACGCATCAAACATTCCTGGAGCCAGAAGGCTTGAATACAGATCTGATTTATTTACAGGGAATCTCGACGTCTTTGCCACAAGATGTTCAAGACGAATTTTTAAAAACGATTCCTGGCTTGGAAAACGTTAAGGTCGCTCGATATGGTTATGCAGTTGAGTATGATTTTATCGAGCCCACGCAAATTCATCATCGTCTTGAAACGCGTCCTATTTCTGATTTGTTCTTGGCCGGACAAATCAATGGAACCAGCGGATATGAAGAGGCTGCGGCACAGGGTTTCGTTGCGGGTGTAAATGCTGTGCGCAGTTTGCGCGAGCAAGAAGAGTTCATCCTTAGTCGCGACCAATCGTACATCGGAGTTTTAATTGATGACTTGGTTACAAAGGGTACCAGAGAGCCCTATCGAATGTTTACTTCCAGAGCGGAACACAGATTAGTTCTGCGTGAAGACAACACGATCGACAGGCTTTATAATGTTTCAAAAGAAATAGGTATTGTTGATGAAAAGTCATTAGATCGTTTGCTGAAAATTAAAGAACTACGCAAAGAACTGCATGATTATCTTGGGTCACAAACGATTTATCCGAAGCAAGAAGTGAATGAAAAAGTGAAAAGCTTCGGAAGCTCGCCATTATTGAAACCGCAAACGGCGGAAGAGTTTTTAAGAAGACCTGAAATTGCGTTCAATCACCTTGAAGAGCTAGGGTTTTCTATTAATTATTCGGAAGAAGTAAAAGAATCCGTCGAAATTTTAGTTAAATACTCTGGCTATGTAAAAAGACAGCAGGATTTAATTGATCAAAGCAAAAAGCTAGAAGAAATGAGCATTCCAGATTCGATACAGTTTAAAGAAATTAAGGGCTTGTCGGGTGAGGAAATAGATAAACTAACTCGTGTTAAACCAAAGACTTTGGGACAGGCTTCGCGTATCAGCGGAGTAAATCCTTCAGCAATTCAATCAATTGTAGTATACTTAAAGGGTCATAAGCTTTTTAAGGAAACTAAAGTTGAAACAAAACCATGATTCAAATAACAACTCGAGTGGCGCACCCAAAAGCAGCGCGCCGGCGTCTCCATCTTGGAGAATTCCCGGACTATTTCCGAATT
This sequence comes from Pseudobdellovibrio sp., assembly GCA_031970595.1. Taxonomy (GTDB): domain Bacteria; phylum Bdellovibrionota; class Bdellovibrionia; order Bdellovibrionales; family Bdellovibrionaceae; genus Pseudobdellovibrio. The sequence goes on along the minus strand of DALYIB010000054.1, from coordinate 2,959 downwards.
TGCCTGCCGAAACACTGAAACGGTTGAGAGTTTATTTTGATGAGCTTGTAAAGTTTAACAAAGTTCTTAATCTAGTTTCTCCGAAGACGCTCTTGATCGCCGACGTCGTTCACTTTGCTGATTCGATACTTTCCTATGAAATTGTTTCTAAAAACATCAATATAAACGATAGCTTACACGACATAGGAAGCGGAAATGGTTTTCCGGGGCTGGTCTACGCAGCACTGAATCCAAGCCTTAAAATGGTCCTTGTAGATGTGGATCAGCGCAAATGCGAGTTTCTAAAACACACGGCTCATGCCATGGGTTTAACGAATGTGACTGTAGAAAACATAAATGTAGAAAAGCTGAAAGAGGGATCCATTAAACAATCGGTGATGCGTGGCTTTGCACCATTGCCTCGAGCGATGTTGGGATTGCGAAAATTAGTTCCTGTGGGCGGCGTTTCTTTTCACCTTAAATCAGATGAGTGGAGTCTTGAGGTTTCAGAAATTCCCACACAGCTTTGTTCTATATGGCAGCCAGTTTTAATTGGTCAGTACGATCTTCCAGATGCGACAACAAAATTCTTTGTAGTCAAAGCCGACAAGCTCGCCTAACTGGTTCAGCTAACACAAAAGTATCAATTTCACATCTTTTAATAAGAAGCGCTCATGCGAGCTGCTTTAGTGCGACGGAGCAGGTGCAGCTGGTTCTTTTTGTGTTCCACGTGGAACATTTTCTTTTTTCGGAGGATCTTTGGGCTTTTCTTTGCCCCAATTCAGTTTTTCACGCTGAAGCTTCATTCGAATCGCGTAATCTTCATTTTCCTTAAGGTCAGGCCACTCTCTTCCGCCCGAGCGAAGGCTTTCTTCATATCTTTGATGGACGTAGTGTTTTCTTTGCTCTGCTTTAATTTCTAGATATCGCAATTGTTGCGAATAAGTTTGAATATTGTTTTCTGATTCAAAGACGCGCTTTTGCGCGTTTTTAATTTGTCCGGTTTGTGGAACAACCTCCAGCAATTCCTTTTTTACGCGTTCGTTTTGTTTCTTTTCGTCTTCGAGGTTTTTACGAGCGATTTCTACTTCTGTCAGCAAGTCAGTATAAATCACATCCGATTTTTCTGGGTTCGAATCCTTTTTTTTGCAGGAAACTGCAGTAAAAATCAGAAAAATTGATAAAAATGAGTAGAAAACAGTGTTTTTCATATTGTTCCACGTGGAACATCGGCTAAAAACACAAAAAACTGAATAAAAATCTTGAAAAAATAAATTAACGTGGAAAGATTGATGCCATCAATATTCAACAAGGAAAGAATATGACTAAAACAATATGTATTGCGAATCAAAAGGGTGGAGTTGGTAAAACAACGACTACTGTTAATCTGTCATCGGCTCTTGCCCAGTTGGGAAAAAGAGTATTAGTAGTCGACATGGATCCACAGGGGAACGCATCAAGCGGCCTTGGTATTAAAAAGCACGAAACGGAAGAAAGAAATATTTATCACGTTTTAATTGGGGAAAACACTCTTCAAGAGGTTGTTTTTAAGACTTCACAGAATAATTTGTGGATTGCGACTGCAAATCCCGACCTTGTTGGTGCCGAAATCGAGTTGGTGGATATTCCACAGCGCGAATATCGTTTAAAATCTGCAATCGCGGCCACAGCGGGCCTGTATGACTACGTTATTATCGACTGTCCGCCATCGTTGGGACTACTCACTTTGAATTCTTTGGCTGCGGCGAACAGTTTTTTGGTTCCGCTACAATGTGAATATTATGCCTTAGAGGGCTTAAGTCAGCTTTTGAATACCGCGGGACTAGTCAAAAAAGGCATTAATCCAGCTTTGCATATCGAAGGCATTCTATTAACTATGTTTGATAAGCGAAACAACCTCAGCCATCAGGTTGTGGAGGAAATTAAAACACACTTTAAAGAAAAAGTTTTCTCTGTGATTATTCCAAGAAATGTGCGCTTGAGCGAGGCGCCGAGCCACGGAGTTTCGATATTTGGGTATGATCCGCGATCTATCGGGGCCCTGATGTACCTTGAATTAGGAAAAGAAATCATTGCCCGCGGTCAAATTGCGGCTGAGGCGACAACAGACGACAAAACAAAGTCGAACGATCAGGTAATTTAAGATATGGAAAACAATAAAGAATTTTCAAACAAAAAAAGACTTGGAAGAGGTTTGGGGTCACTGCTAGCGGGGGCATCTCCGGAGTCCGCGCCATCCGCATTGTCTGAATCTGCAATCAGTTCGTCACCAGCAAAAACAACAAGTGCAACTTCGGCGTCAGCAGCAAAGCCTGCAGAGGTCGTCGATGAAACCAAAAGAATTTGGTCCATTTCGGTCGACAAATTAGTTCCAGGGCAGTATCAGCCGCGTAAGAATTTTGACAAAGAGCCTCTGCAAGAGTTGGCACAATCCATCAAAGAAAATGGTATTTTGCAGCCAATTACGGTTCGCAGACGCCAGGCAGGTGGCTTTGAAATCGTAGCCGGCGAAAGACGCTGGAGAGCAGCACAAATTGCCGGAATGCACGAAGTGCCTGCAATCATTAAAGAATTTACAGACAAAGAAGCTTTACAACTAGCTTTGATTGAAAACGTCCAGCGTGAAGATTTGGATCCGGTTGAAGAAGCAGAAAGCTATCAAAGGCTGATGCAAGAGTTCGGATATTCTCAGTCTGAAGTGGCTGAAAAAGTCGGAAAAGAAAGATCAACAGTGGCCAATGCGGTTCGTCTGATTTCCTTGCCGAACGAAATTAAGGAAATGATTTCCGAAAAATTGATTTCGGCAGGTCACGCGAAAGCAATATTGTCAGTCGACAACAGAGTTAAACAAATTCAATTAGCCAAGCAAGTTGTTGAAAAGGGTTTGTCGGTCAGAGCGCTGGAGTCTTTGGCGAAAAACAAAGAAGAAGTTGCGACAGCAGAGAAGACAGAAAATCCTATCGGCGGAGATTTGTCACAA
>DALYIB010000053.1:12348-13212 GCA_031970595.1 Pseudobdellovibrio sp. | reverse complement strand
CTTTTGGGATTTCCAATACTGCAATAGTTGAACAGCATAATGAGCGCTCGATGCTTCTGCCGCAATCATCATGATATTTTTTGCAGTGGAACTCATTAAGAACCCAGCTCCTTCACAAAAGCTTCAATTTGTCGTAGAGCCTCGGTCGCTTCATACGGAGTAATGGCTACTGGTTTTTCTTTTTTAACGGCACTGATAAAATGATCAATTTCAAGAGCCAATGAATCGACTTTTTCCAAAGTGACTTTTTCTGTTCGCATGAAGGCTTCTTGTTCTGGGGCCGGATACAGAAATTCACCTTCCATTGTCGCCGTATTCATGAATAACGTATGATCTTGAAAGACCGCTCGGTAATTACGAATAATTTGCGGCATTAAACGCGAATTTTGAATATGCACCTGAGTGCCCGATTCCAGCTGAAGATAAACCGAAACATCATCTGTTGTCGGACGAATCATCTGGTGACCAAAAATCATGTGCTTTTTAATTTTTTGATTAAAAATAAATTGAACTAAATCGTAATCATGAATCATCAAATCATGCAAAACACTGACATCGCTGCCACGGACGCGAAAAGGCGCCAAGCGATTCAGTTCTAAATAACGGATGTTTTGCTGATTCTGCTTTAAATATTTATAGGCTGGATTAAATCTTTCGATGTGACCAACAGAAAAAACCACATTGTTTTTAGCCGCAAGCTCAGAAAGTTTTTCACCTTGTTCGGCGGTCGCTGCAATGGGTTTTTCAACCAGTGTCGGAATTTTATTTTTTAAAAAAAACTCGGCCAAATCGTAATGAGCCTGAGTCGCTGCCGCAATCGTGACAAAATCCACTTGACCAGGGATTTCGTCCAAGGATTTAAAC
>DALYIB010000053.1:0-12338 GCA_031970595.1 Pseudobdellovibrio sp. | reverse complement strand
GACAATTTAAAGAATTGGCAATTTTTTCTGATTGAGCCTGATGGGGATCAAAAACCCCCACCAATTGACTTCGTGGATTTGCGGCCACTTTTTGGGCGTGAAAATTTCCAAGATATCCAACTCCAATAACCGCTCCACGAAGTGGTTGCATATAGGCTCCTTATTTTTACTCTTCGCCGCCAGCTGAATCACCAACTGTTCCGCGATTGAACGCGATACCGCGCTTTGAGGACTTAATAAAGTGAACAAAATAATCAATATTTTCAGAAGGTTTACACTCGGCTTGAATACGCGCAAGAGCTTCATCAATCGTTCCTGCACCCATCGTTACGATACGCACAGCTTTGTGAATATTCATCACTTCATCTTTTGGGAAACCTTTACGCAAAAGACCTACTTTGTTAGTAGCTCTCACAAGGGCATAATTTCCCTGAGCACGTGAAAACGGTAAAATATCTTTGTTGACGATACTAGAACCGGCAACGAAAGAATATTTACCCACTTTTGAAAACTGATTGAACGCACAAACGCCGCCAATCACCACGTGATCTTCGACTTCACAATGACCACCAAAATGCGAATTATTCGCCACAATAACATTGTTCCCGATTTTGCAATCATGTCCAACGTGTGAATAAGCCATAAAATAACAGTTGCTACCAATATTTGTAGAACCATCACCTTTGGATGTCGCCAAATTGAATGTCGTAAATTCACGAATCACGTTATTGTCGCCAATAATCAGTTTTGTAGGTTCAGATTTATAACTGATATCCTGAGGCGGACCACCAATAACGGCGCCCGGTGAAATATGGTTATTTTTACCAATTTCTACGATGCCATAGCGCGATCCGATCGTCGCATGACCTTCGATAAATGTTCCGCGGCCAATTTTAACTTGGCCTTGGATATTACAATAAGGTCCGATTTCAACGTCTTCCTCAAGAACAACATCTTTAGATAAAACACTTGTAGGATGAACTTTCATAGAAACCTAAAGACTATTTTTCTTTGTCAAAAGCAGTAACAACTTCGTTTGTGATGTCGTATTCAGGTGCTGAATAGACAACAGTTTTTTGAATTGGATTTGTTTGAATAACCATTCCAAAACCTTTGTCCTTAGCAATTTTTTCGATCACTTTTTTCATTTTTTCAGCGATCGGTGCTAGCAAATCACCTTCTTTTTTCTGAAGGTCTGCTTGAGCTTTTTGCGCCATTTGACGAAGCTTTAACACTTCACCTTGAAGTTCTTGGGCTTTTTTACCAAATGCTTCTTCAGATAAAACAGATCTTTTTTTATCAAGATCTTCTTCCATTTTTTTCAAGTCAGCTTGTTTCTTTTCGATTTCTTTTTGACGTTTTTCGCCTTCTTTTTTCAATTCTTCGTCAGCCTTTTTACCAGCTTTTGTTTCAAGAATCGCTTTTTGAGTATCAATCACAGCCAATTTAAATTCAGCGTGTGCCGATAGCGATAAACCCATTACTAATGCGATTAAAATGTTTTTCATAATTTCTCCTTTTATTTAATTAATTATTTTTAAAATTAAAACGGTGGACCAATTGAAAATTCAAAGTTCACACCTTGACCATTGAATTCATCTGATTTCAGCGGCCAGCCCCACTCGAAACGCAACATCCCTAATGGGGACTGCCATCGAAAGCCCATTCCAAAGTCACTGAGGAAATTATCCCCTTTGATTTCGTTATCAGCTTGTCCCACATCCACAAAAAAGACACCGTTCAAGCCGGCTTCTTTGATCAATGGATATTGTAATTCCGATTGGAATAAAACTTGTTTAACGCCGCCGACGACAACATAAGCTTCGCGATCAGCACGATCGGGGCTCATGTTTGTTGGGGCGCTAGTTAACTTGTCGTATCTGAATTTTGAATAAATTCGACGTCCCACGGAACCTGAACCAAAACCACGAAGCGTGTAAGGACCACCCATTTGGTACAATTCAGAAAATGGGACAGTTCCTCCGTATTCAAGCGGTTGAATATTTGAGTAACTTAAATTATTACGCCAAACAACATCCCAAAATAAGTTGTGGAAAAAACGAAAGCGCGAAGAAAATTCTTGGTATTTGAGGTCGCCGCCCAAGCCCGAACGTTCATAAGAAACATCGGTATAAATACCCTTTGACGGAGAAAAACGGTCATTGCGCGTATCGTATTCCAAGGTCAACGTCACCGAACTAGTAATACCGCGAGCTGTGTCTAATGGAAAAATCTCGGGATCCGTTAACAAAATATTATTTTCATCATAGGTTTCAAACAAAGCCGTTTTATCCAATTTGTAACGGACATAGGCGCGTGTGTAATCGCCATAAATCGGATGACCAAAACGAATATTTCCACCGTATTTACGGATGTCGTAACTCGAACGCTGACTGTTTTCAAGATAGAATATATCAAATCCCGCGGACCATTTGGTGTCTTGGAAATACGGATCTGTTAAACTGATTCGGTAATCTTGACGAGTTTTCGCCGCATCAATACGAGCTTCCAAAGCGCGCCCAGTCCCGCGAAAGTTGTTTTCGATGATCGATCCACCCAAACTCATCCCTTGCGAGCTGCCGTAAGCGGCTGTTAATTGAACTTGTCCTGTGTTTCTTTCTTTGACGACGATCTCGATATTTAATTGATCGGGTTTTTCGGGTGGAGTGCTGGTTTTGAAATTCACTTCCTCGAAAAAGCCTAAACGTTGAATATTTTCCTGTGACTGTCGTTTGCGAGTTTCATGATACAATTCGCCTTCTTCAATTTTCAATTCTCGGCGAATCACTTTATCACGCGTTTTCGTGTTCCCCGTTACAGAGATATCTCCGAAATAGACCTTTTGTCCTTTTTCGAATTCGAAAACGAGATCGACTTTTTTATCAGAATCACGAAAATTATAACGTGGAATTACGTTGGTAAAAGCGTATCCTAAATCACCATACTTGGCTTGAAGCTCCATGATATCTTTGCGCATGACTTCAACAGAAAAAACACCGTTGTCTTTGATTTTAACAGCGTCATAAAGTTCTGATTTGGGAAATAACAAATCCCCTGAAAAATCCACTTCACCGACATTGTATTGATCACCTTCTTCGATGAAATAGGTCACATAGATGGATTTTTTATCCGGTGTCACAGTCACAATCGGACGATCAATTTTAACCTGCAAAAAACCTTTATTCCAATAAAGGTATTTTAAAACTTGCAAATCATTATCAAAGGCCTCTTGTTTGTATGAACCCGAACTGGAAATAAAAGAGAAAAAGCCCGCTTCTTTCGTAAATAAACGCGGATCGCCTTTTAATTCTGAATCTTTGATTTGATTATTACCCACAAAAGTAATTTTTTTAACTTTTACTTTTTCATTTTCAGTGATTTTAAATTTAATTCGAACTGTTTCGTTCGGTTTATCGTCTTCGACCAAAGATTCGACTTTAGCTAGATAAAAACCTTTGTCTTCGTAATGCTTTTCAATTTTTTCGATGGCTGTTTGAATTTTAGTGTAATTAATCACTTCAAAATTCTTAAGTCCCGTCTGTGCTTCGAGGTCTTCGGATTTAATATCTGAATTGCCTTCGAAGACGATTTCTGAAACTGTTGGTTTTTCAATAAAACGATATGTGACAACCAGACCTTCGTTTTTGATTTCTTTTTCAACTTCGACTTGCGTAAAGTAATTCATCTGAAACAACGCTTGAATATCCTGAGAAATCAAATTGCGATCCAGATTTTGTCCTTCGGCCGTTTTGATTTTTTGTAAGACAGCGTCTTTTTCGATTTTTTTAAGCCCGACGATTTCGATTTTTCTGATCACACCAGAAGCTGTCGATACTTTTTCGGTTTTGACGATTTGAACGGTTTCGTTTTTTTTCTTTGTCTGTGCTTGAACGACTGATGGCAATGGCAACGTCAGCGAAAAAACCGAGAAGAAGAAAAGCCCTTTAACTAAATGAAATCTAAATGTTTTCAACACTTTAAAAGGCTAACGAGAGATTAGTTTGAAGTCAAATGTCCATCTTTGACGTGATAAACTTTAGAGAACATTTTGGCGAATTTAAGATCATGAGTTACGACGATCAAAGTCAATCCGAGCTGTTTTTGCAACTGAAAGAACAATTGATATATTTTTTCAGCGTTTTCAGAGTCTAAATTTCCTGTGGGCTCGTCGGCGAATAACAATTGTGGATTTCTGATCAAAGAACGAGCAATAGCAGCACGCTGCAATTCACCACCGCTCAGTTGATACGGATAATGATGCAAACGCTCTCCAAGCCCTAATTGATTCAACCAATAAGCAGCTTTTTCCTGAGCCAAAGTGGGATCTTCCCCTGCCAACAAACATGGCAACATGACATTTTCCACAGCCGTCATTTCTTGGATCAAATGATGAAACTGAAAAACAAAACCCATTTTTTGATTTCGAAAAGCCGACAATTGTTCGTCCGACATTTGAAAAACAGATTCGCCTTCGATGATCACTTCACCCGAAGTAGGGCGATCTAAAGTTCCCAAGATTTGTAACAATGTCGATTTACCGGCACCAGACGAACCTAAAAAACAAACGGAATCACCGCGCTGAATATTTAAATTCATTTGATTTAAAATCATCAATTCTTGATCTCCGGTTTTAAAGATCTTAGACAGACTTTGAACGGAAATCATCGTTTCTGAATTTGTGCTCGTCATGAGTACTCCCTTAAACCTTCGACAATTTGTAAGCGACTGGCTTTAGCAGCTGGCCCGCGACTGGCCAGTAAGCAGGCCGCCAATGTCGCCAAATAAATAATGAAAAAATCCCAAAAACTCATCGACACATCAATACGGTCCAACTTGTAAACAGCCCCTGAAATTAACGAGAAATGCTTTTGAATAAACATAAAACCTTGGCACAAAATAAAACCTAAAAACAGCCCCAAAAAACTGCCCAAACTGGCCAACAAAAATCCCTGGACACTAAAAATCAGTTGCACACTGCGCGAACCTAAACCTAAGGTTTTCAAAATCGAAATATCTTTGTATCGCTGACGAATCAGTACATAAAGCGTGCTAGAAATATTAAAGGCCGCTACGATGACGATAAGAAATACCACAAAAAAGATCACAACTTTTTCCAAAGCCACTGCTTCGAATAAATTTTTATTCACATCATACCAATTCATCACATTGTACTGCAGCCCCAATTGTTCAGACATTTTTTGTCCGACCTGATGAACTTTTTGCGAATCGCGAATTTTTAAAAAAGCCCCCGTAAAACGATCACCGACTTCGATCAGTTTTTGCAAATCTGACAAATGCGATAAAATCAATCGTTCGTTCCATTCATTTTTTCCAAAATCCACAAAACCCACAATTTTAAATTCAGCCGTTTGCCGACGAAAAGTATTCGACGAAAGCGATGATGCCAATGGCACTGCCAAATAAATGCTGCTATCAATTTTTAAGCCCATTTTTTTAGCCAAGCCCATACCTACCGTAATTTCCGAAGGCTGCTGCGCCAAACGTCCTTCACGAATACGGTTTTTTAAATTTAAAATTTTTTCAACGTCTTGAAATAACAATCCCTGAACGAGAACTCCGGTGACACGACCTTGATGCGCCATCACCGCTTCGGCATAGGCAAATCGTGACATTTGTGTGACTTCGGAATTTTGCGACATAATTTGCTGTTTAAAATGATCCCAATCATCGATCAACTTACCACGCTTGACAATTTGAATGTCGGCCGTGACATCGACCATAGCTTTTTGCAAAGAATCTTCGAAACCGCGCATCACAGCCTGACTGGCAATCAAGGCAGCTACACCCAAAGATAATCCCAACAACGAAAGCGGTGCTGATCCACCAAAAAAGAATTTTTTGTTAAACAAAAGTCGTATTGAAATCCAAAAATAAACTTTGAGTTTTTTCAATCTTAATCCATATCTGCGACAGGATCTTGATTTAAAGTTCCTGTGATCTGCGCTTTCAGATAAGACATAATAAATTCATTCAAATGTCCATCCATCACATCATTGACCTGGCTTGTGCTAAAGCCCGTGCGATGATCCTTGACCATTTGATAAGGATGCATCACGTATGAACGAATTTGCGATCCCCATTCGTTGGCCTTTTTAGTGAAATTCATCGCGTCTTTTTCTTTGTTTCTTTTTTCGACTTCTTTTTCGTAAAGAGCGGCTTTTAACATTTTCATCGCTTTTTCACGATTTTGAATTTGCGAACGCTGAGTTTGCGAGGCCACAACTATTCCAGAGGGTTTGTGACGAATACGCACAGCTGAGTCCGTTTTATTCACGTGCTGCCCACCCGCTCCGCTGGAACGATAAGTTTCAACTTCGATTTCGTCCGGTTTGACTTCGATTTGAATATCGTCATCAACTTCCGCCCAAGTAAAGACCGAGGCAAACGAGGTATGACGACGAGCATTCGAATCAAACGGCGAAATGCGTACCAAGCGATGAACACCGGATTCCGCTTTCAGATATCCGTAGGCATACTCACCACTGATTAATAACGTACAAGACTTAATCCCCGCGCCTTCACCATCTGTCATGTCTAAGATTTCACAACGATAACCATTTTTATCGGCATAGCGGGTGTACATACGCAAAAGCATTTCTGCCCAGTCACAGCTTTCAGTACCGCCGGCACCCGAGTTAATTGAAATATAAGTATTATGACTGTCTAATTCGCCCGATAAAACACGCTTTAACTCCAGTGCATCACCGAGTTTTTTAACTTCTTGGACTTCCTGCTTGGCTTCTTTGAAAGTCGATTCATCTTGGGCTTCGACAGACATTTCCAGTAAAACTTTGGCGTCCTCAAGACGTCCAAAAAACTGATTCCATTCATGAAATGATTTTTCAATTAAACTTTTTTCTTTATTTAATTTTTGCAATTCCGCGGGCTTGCTCCAGAGATCTGGATTCTCTGCCGCCATATTAAGCTCTTCGAGTCGCTTTTGCTTGCGATCTAAGTCAAAGATACCCCCGAAGCTCAACAGAAAACTGTTCAAGTTCAACAATTTGCTTTTTCAATTCACTGGCTTCAGTAACTAACGACATAAAATTCCTATTTCTTTATCTAGACACTATTAAATAGTCAGCACCAGCTGTCAATTCTTGAAAAATTTCATCCTGCAATTTGAACATGATGTTTTCTTCTTTTTTCGAAAGCTCGTGATCATATCCCAATAAATGCAGAAAACCATGAATCATCATGTATTTCAGCTCCATAGAAAGGCTGTGCTTTTGCTGACGCGCTTGACGAACCAAAACTTCGGGACAAAATACCAATTCGCCAATGGACTGAGTATCCATCGGAGCAAAACTGAGCACATCTGTTGGCTTGTTTTTTTTACGAAAATTTTTATTTACGATTTTCATTTCCTTAGCCGAAAGAAACACGCACGTGATCTCAGACAATTTCAGCAACGACTTGTTGCGCACCCGGCGCTGTTGCAACGATTGTGTTAATTGTTGACAAAACTTTTGCAAGTTTTTTTGACGGACAGAAAATTTTGATTCATTGACAAAAACGATGTTCATATTAGTATGACTAGCATGCCAAGACCTCCAGAAAATCTCAATGAATTTCAATCGCTTGTTCAACTGATAGCCGACCTTCGCGGCCCCGACGGCTGCCCCTGGGACAAAGAACAAACACACACCACATTAACACCCTATGCCATAGAGGAAACTTTCGAAATGGTCGAAGCCTTGGAAAGCGGTGACGATGTTGAAATTTGCGAAGAGCTCGGAGACGTTTTATTTCAAGTTGTTCTGCATGCTCAGTTAGCTAGCGAAAGAAAAGCTTTTACGATGAATGATGTGGTCTATGCCATTGCCAGCAAACTAGTCCGCAGGCATCCGCACGTGTTTAGCGGACTGGCTGTCCATTCGATGCAAGACATCTTTGATAATTGGGAACAAATCAAAGCGGCCGAAAAAGCGAACAAAAAACCGCAACCCGTCAATTATTTTAAAATACCCAGCCACACTCCGGCTTTGCAGTATGCACACAAAATTGGTGAAAAAACTGAAAAGTACGATTTTGATTTCAATGATCCCGCACAAGTTTTAGCCCAGTTAAAGGCCGAAATCCAAGAACTTGAAGAAGCCATTGCCGAAAAAAATCAACAACACATTGAACACGAAATGGGGGATGTTCTTTTTTCAGCTGCTCAGTTAGCCAGACATTTAAAAGTCGAGCCCGAAACGGCTTTGCGAAAAACCAACGCGCGATTTATTTCGCGATTTAATAAAATGGTTGAGTCTTGCCAAAACTCGATCGAACAATTCACACAAACTGTTCGCGCGCAAAAAGAATTTCTTTGGAAACAAGCAAAAAAATAAAGTTTATTTTTCTGCCAACATGTTTGACAAAAAAATGAAATCTGAAAAAACAATGATTGGCGATTTGAAAAACTTTTTTGCACTATTTTTTAAAAATAAAATCGAAAAAAAATATTTTTAAATATTTTCAAGGGGTTAACTCGCCCCATCTTGAAACACTCTTAAGAAATTACCAGATAATTCATTCACTTACGACCGCATTCGCACTGTGAATTGCGATTATGTCATTCTATCGAAGTACTCAATATTTAAATTCAAGCAGACGATAGTCTGTTTGAAGAACAATGGAGATATGACAATGGTTTTGAATGGACAAAAAACAAAAACGCAAATGATATTAGCTGCAATGACTTCAGCCCTGCTTTTGACTGCGTGTGATAAAGGTGGAAGTTCATTTTCAGTTCTATCTGACAGTTCGTCGTTTCAGCAAACAGCCGTTTACCAACCACGTAAATTAGACGTTCTTTTTGTTGTTGATAACTCGGGATCGATGAGTTCATCCCAAAATAACCTAGCAGCGAATTTTTCTTCATTCATCGATCGCTTCATTACCAAAGGTTATGATTTTAAAATTGCCATCGGTACAACAGACGCTTTTTATGGTGATCAGTTTATTTCAAGTGGCTGTTCAATTTGTAACGTCAATCAAACACGTTTCCGTTCAGGCGTGACACCCAGCCCGGTTTACGTGATCGACAAAAATAATTATGACTTAGGATTGCCTTCGGAAGTCACTCGTTTGAAATCAGAATTTTCTGCCAATGTCAAAGTCGGTATTTCTGGTAGCGGTGATGAACGGGCCTTTTCAAGTATTAAAGCTTTATTAAATAGTTCACTGAATTCAGGTTTTCACCGTTCGGATGCTTACCTGGCTATTATCATCGTATCGGATGAAGAGGATTTTTCTCAGGATAACTATACAATGAGCGAGTCCTATTCAAATCCAGCTCTTCACACAGTTCAATCTTACAAAGACTTCTTAAACACGTTCACAGGTGCTCAGTCAGGCTTGGATTATTCAGTATCAACTATTTCAATTTTGGATAGCACATGTTTAGCCACTTTAGGTTCTGGTCGCAAAATTGGTCAGCGATACATGCAATTAGCAGATTTAACTGGTGGTACAAAAAATTCACTTTGTGCTCCGTTTGATACTACATTGGATAACATCAGTGCCACGATCGAAGGCCAAGCTCAAGCGCTTTTTACTTTAACTAAAAAACCAATCATCAGCTCGATCCGCGTAATCATTGATGGTGCGCTGGTCCCACAAAGCGATACCAATGGTTGGAGCTATGATGCAGCGACAAACACTGTTCGCATCAACGGCTCTACTTATAAACCGAACGCTGGTTCAAGTGTCATGATCAACTTTGACCCGGATTTGAATTAATTGAGGTAATGAATATGAATAATGTGCAAAATCAATGGTATGTTTTAATGGGCGATCAAAAATATGGCCCTTACGATTACAAAACGATGATTCAAATGGTTCAATCCAATCAATTGATGGACTACAACTATGCCTGGGCTTCACATTTAGAAGCATGGACACAGATTCACCAATTGGAAGAGTTTTCAAAAGATCGCTTTCAAAATATTTTAAAAGAAAAAGATTCAGAATTAGTTTCGGCCTTTATCGAACGACGCAGTCCCCGCAAAGACATCGATATTGCATTGTTGGGTCATAATACCATTCGTTTTTTTGATGGTAAGTGCGTCTCTATTTCCGAAAGTGGCGGTCTGTGTTTATTGAACACGCCATTAGTTCAGGTCGGCGATCAATTAAAGCTTCATTTCAAGGCCAAAGACTCGTCGAGTCCGGCTTTCAATGTCGAGGCCGAAGTTGTTCGCAAAAATTTCAGTAAACAAAGATTAAATTCAAAATCTGGTCTCTATTACGCTGTACGTTTTCTCGATATACAACCAGTAGGAGTCAAAACGATTCACCTTTGGGTGAATTCGCAGGCTTCGTAATTGATTTTGTATTATTAAAAAACGTATTTAAAAGGAGTAACAATGGGGATCATTAACTTTATCGTGGAATCTGGTTTTGTCGGCTGGTTGATCTTGGCAACAGGAGTTGCAGGAGCTGCCTTATGTATCGAGCGAGCTCGTACATTATTTTTTGCTTATGGCATGAATGTCGAAGCTTTTACGAACAAAATTCAAACACTGGTTTTATCAAAAAAAGTCGACGAAGCCATCGTGGCCTGTGCTCAGCTTGAATCAAAGCCTTTAGCACGTGCTTTCAAATCAATTTTAGAAAAAGCGGATCGCGACGATGAAACTATTTTCCAAGCTCAAGATATCGCAATGGCTGAAACAGTTCCGTTTTACACGAAACGTTTACACTATTTATCTATGTTAGCCAACGTAGCTACTTTATTAGGTCTATTAGGTACGATTCATGGTTTGATCTTATCGTTCCAAGCGGTGGCGCAAGCTGACCCTGCGACGAAACAAGCCATGCTGGCCAATGGTATCGCGGTATCGATGTATACAACTGCATTAGGTCTTGCGGTGGCGATTCCTGCAATGGTGGCTTTCTCGTTTTTGACTTCTCGTCAAAATGAATTATTAGAACAATTAACTGAAAAATGTTCTAAATTAACTGAAACATTAACTAGCAGTCATATTCCAGGTCTTGGAAAAGAACATGTTTTCCCTGAAATGGCTCAAACAAAATCCGGCACGTTACCTCCTACAGCAAATCACAAAGCTTCTTAATCGAAGCTTTGAACATCGGAGGTTGAAATGGGACGTCGTTTTAAATTAAATATTAATCATAATTCAGAATTTGAATTAGACTTAGCCCCACTGTTAGCGGTCATGGTTAAGTTAGTTCCAGTTTTACTAGTATCTTCGGCTTTTGTTCAGATGATGATCATCGAAACAGAATTACCCCAAGTCGTTCAACAAGCGATCGAAGAACAAAAAAATAATCCAAAAGCACCACAAATTTCAGTCGAAGTGCATAAAAACGAAGGTGTTAAAATCGTTATTAATGATAATGGTTCTGAAAAAGTTGAAGTTGTCGGTTTAAATACAGACAAAGCCATCGACTACCCGACTTTGCATGCTAAATTCGTTGAAGTAAAAAAAGCTTATCCGCAAGTTTTTAAAATTGATTTTAATCCAGATGCCGATGTGGCGTACAAAGATTTAGTTAAAATTATGGATGAAGCTCGTAAAGTCAGAGCCAAAGATGTCCGCTTTCCGATCAAAGACATTAAAACCGGACAAGATACATCGACTGACTATATGTTTCCTGAAATTCAATTTTCAAACATGATGGACGGTTAATATGGGAAGAAGAAGATTTGAAGTACCAATCAAAAAGAATCAGTCGTTTACTTTAAACATCACATCGATGACGGATATGTTTACCATCATGCTGGTTTTCTTGTTGCAATCCTTTGCAGCTGGTGAAGTGAATATCGAACCCGTCGCCGGAATCCGATTACCACAATCATCCACAGAAAAAAATCCGGTGGATGGTGTGAAATTATCGATTTCACCCACTGAATTAAAGTTCGATCAAAAAGTAGTAGCTTTGGTTAAAAATCAAAATATCGATACGGCTTCGATTGATGCGAACGATTCTAATTTTATCAAACCTTTGTTTGATGAGTTGCAGAAATTCAACAAGGACAACGAAAAGCTGGCTAAAACAGGAGCTGATCAGGAACTTCCTTATTCAACTCTTAGAAAAGTCATGTACACAGCTTCAATGGCCGGTTTTCCGAAATTAAAACTAGTCACAACAGCAGGGAATTAGCTATGAAAACTCGAGGTCTTAGTCTTATTACAGTCCTACTTGCATCGCAGGTAGGTTTTGCTGCTTCGGAACCGACAAAAGGTTTACTGCCCGAAGTTAAATTGAATTCTGACAACGAAGACAATAATCAAGAAACAGCCTTTAAATCAGAAGTCCTTATTACCAAAGCAGAAAACAAGGCGATTGAATCCTTGAGTCAAATT
>DALYIB010000052.1:0-13571 GCA_031970595.1 Pseudobdellovibrio sp. | reverse complement strand
AATAAAAAGTACAATGGGTGTCGTGTCATTGACTTGCTCCTGAAATAATATTTTGCTGTGAATTCATGTAAACTTTGTAGTTACCTGAAGGTGAAGTTAAGTAAGTTCCTGGTGCTGAACCCGAAGTATTCACTGGGTTCTCTGGCGCACTGTAGTTTAAACCCGGATAATTAGCGTCCGAGGTATCCATGTGATGAGCAATGAAGGCATTGGTAATAAACTGATTTGATACTCCACCTGTTCCAAACTGGTCTGAAGCCGCAATAAATTCGACACCACGTAATTTATATTTTGTTGGTGTCGCTGAAACAATATTTGTATCTCGTGTTCCAATCGAATTTCGCGCACGAATAAAAAAATCATATTCCTGACCATTCACTAGACCTGTCACAGTGTATGGTGAAACAGCCGGAGTAATTTCTGACCAGCCACCTGTCGAACCCGTTTCGCGATAAAAAACAGTATAGCGACCCGAAGTTCCTGACATGTAAGTTGGAATTGACCAAGTCAAAGCGACCGATCTGTCTTGACCTTCGGCATCGATAATTGAAAACGGTCCTGGGGTTAATACGTGATTCACAGTCAGCGTAAATGTAGTGGATACGATTGTCCAAAAGTCATAAAGCTCGACAGTAATAGTCGCCGTTCCGAACTGATATAATTTAGGTGATAACCTCAGCGTACAATTTGGAAAGGCACCGCCAACGACCATATCAGCACGATCAATCAGAGTCGTATTTGATGATTTAGCTTTGATGTAAATACTTGAACACATTAAAAAAGAATCCGGATCTGCAATTTGAAATGTGACAGCTTGAACATCATTTTCATCCATTGTAAATGCTGGAATTGACGAGATAATAGGTGGTTGCTGCGACTCTTCGCGCTTACCTGGCTCATAACTATCATCGAGTTTTGAATTTTTTCCACCCAATAAATTAAAATCACATCCTGAGATCAGGAATGAAAAAAACAAAATAAAGATGATGTTAAAAAATTGTAAAATTTTTCTCATCTAAACACGTCCTGCAAATAACATCCTATCATTTATTAAAACGTTCTTGTTAAATTTAACTTGAGTGTTTCCTTCTGATACACCCAGATATTATTATGATCTAGTCTGTGTAATTCTGGGACGTTATCTGACAGGACTAGACTGATTCTGGGCTATCGTTGTGTTGCAAAATATGAATATTTAAAAAAGAACATTTGCTACAAATGGCTCGCACGAAATTGTTGAATGATCTTATCGAACAAGTGTACTGATGTTTTGTGAAAACTTTGTTAGCAGCACTGATAATCTTCAAATCAATCTGGACGTTGGGCTATAGCCATACAGAACTTTCAGGATTCAACGAAAGATACGATTCTTACGATATTCTTAATCAAAGCCAAGCGACGATTCTATCAGGGAATAGTTTTTCATTAACTCAAAGATTCTCTACTGGACAAAAATGGAAAAAAGGATTGTTTTTTAAATACAAGCATTTAGACCTGTTACCCGAAGCTCATGGAATCCCTATTTTTCATGATAAAAAATCATCTTTGAGTGGTGGTTTATACTTAATTATTGATCTTAATCAAATAAATGATCTTGAATTTTCAACTGGATCCGTAGAAAAAATTTTTTAGTCACAACTCAAACTCTTCAGGAATTAAATCGATACATCAGACATTATTTTATCAAACCATAAGCTATACCAAGTTCTATAAACAAAAACGCCTAGGGGTTGGATTGGAGATAAAATACATATTCCAAAAACAATCAACACCCAATATAGAAGCTGGATATGGTGGGAAAATATATTGTTTATTTAAAATGAATAAATTTGATTTAAAAGCTGTTTTTTCATACGAATCTCAAAATACCGATTGCGAAAAACAAAAAGTTAGCACCGCTTCATTATCTGTCGGATATGGATTCTAATTACCAGTCTTTCAATTTCCAGGCGTATCCGAAAATAAAACCCAATGATTGCGAACTTTGTTTTTCAATGCTGGTATCCTGAGAAGCCGTATCGTAATGAAGAGTCCCGTATAAATATTCTTGAACGCGATCATGACGAACAGTTAAATCGATTCCAAATAATTGACCATTTTGAACCTGGAATCCCCCCGTAGCACCTTCACCCAGATAAGCCGCTGTGAATTTCGCATCGTATGTGAATTTGCCAGCTTGGTAAAAAATCCAACTCAAATTAGCAAAATAGGACATGATATTAGCCGAGTGAACGAAAACACCACAGCCTGCAAAACTGCTATCGTTTGATAAACAGGGCTGCGACAATCCACTAAATCTAAAACGGTAATATAATTTATCATAGTTTTTCAAACCAAGACCGATACCGTATTCTCCGAATTCATAACGGACTTCACCATAAATAGAGCTTAGTATCTTTTTATCTTGCTCAATGGGAATTTCACGCGCTTCGGGCAACAATTCATTATTTTGAATACTTGCTGATAAAGTCGTTTTTAAATTTTCAAACCAGTAATTATGCCAACCGATTTCAGCTTGTGGGTTTAAACGCGATAACAATACACCTTTGTTATTCGTACCACTCGGTGCCGTCGGATCAGAACCATCGTAACGATTGTACCATCCCGAAAAAGTCGCAAATAATGTTGAATATCGACTAATACATTGCGTTCCAGTCCATTCGCCTTCACAGATCATTCGATAACGAAGGGCTTCTGAAATTTCATCCGCTGGCTTATTTTGCAAATCAACGTCTTTAGGCTGATCAATTGATCCGTCCGGCTTTAATAGCTGTTCCAACTTTTTATCTTCGGCCTGTACAGCGCTTTCTACAGCAGGTGTAGGTTCTTGAATCTGAGGAAACTCGGACGGAGCTTTCACATCAGAAACTGGCTGCAAGTCGATTTTTATTTTTTTCTGCAGCTGAATAAGTCGATAAGTTTTCATATCCACAGTCACCCATTCATTGACTTGCTCTTCACATTTAAATGGAATTATTAATTCTTGATTGGGCTCTAACAGGTCTTGATTTTTTAAATTATTCAACTTGTTAAATTTTTGTAAAGATCCATTTTTTGTAAAGATGGGTTCCAGCTTAAAGGTTCTCAGCACTTGGGCGACATGATCCCCTTTTTGAGTCAGGTATTTCGTTGTCTGAGTAACGGGTGTACATTTCTCTTGAGCCAAAAGGCTGTTTTGAAAAAGCAATATAAATGTGCAGCTCAAAAGGGCTAGTTTCATATTTTTATTGTTCAATACTTTTTGCGCAAAGGCTACTGGTCTAGACTAGCCGGAAGACGAGATTTTACATTTTGTGAATCAGTTTTTTCAATTTGGCTTTGTTGATTAAAATAATCAAACTCTCCTTTGATTTGATTTTCAATTTTTAATTCAGCGACCTTAGTCTCGAATTGTAAAGTCTTTTGCGCCAATGAATTCCGAGCATAAATCTCGGCAAGTGATTCAGCATAAAAGACTTCGTTCGGATTTTGGTCATAAAATTCTTCGAACATCGCAACAGCATCTGTTAATTTATTTTGTTGCAATAAAGCCCATGCTAACAACGGTTTCACATTTTTATTAGATGAATTCATAGCAATGGCTTTTTCAGTTAAAAATTGAATCTCAGTTGCAGGCTTTTTCTTTTCATACCATAACTCAGCTAAAGTCGAATAAATTTCTGCATTCGCTGGATTTGCTTGAATCGCTAAATCGATATCAAATTTAAATTTACGATAATTATTTAATTTGAAATGGCTATACGCGCTCAGCAATCTCAGCTGATCATTTTTAGGATGGTACTTCGAAGATTTTTCCAGCAATGAAACTGCCTCTACGTAATTTTTAGACCAAATTAGAAACTGTGCATATTCTTGATATATCTCTAATGACTCAGGCCGCATCAAATGTGATTTTCTCAATCTATTTAAAGCTAGATCTTTTTGATCTTGCTTCCACTCCAGGCGAGCCAACTGAACTTGCGCTAACGGATAGTATTCTGAATATGAAGCTAACAGTTCCATGCCCGCAGCCGCTTTGTCGTACTGACTGTTTATCAGATGAATCTGAGCCAGATAAAATACAGACTGGTCTGATTTTGTAACTGCATACAGATCGGCGTAGGCTTCTTCTGCTTTTTTGTAATCCTTCATCAAAAATAGCACATGTGCTATTTTAAATTCTAGACCAATACTTTCAGGAAATAATTTCTTTTGCTTTTTTAATTCACTCAACGCCGTGTCGTATTCTCCTAATTGAATAGCTGCAAACGACCATTTTTCAGATATGTCCAACTGATAGGGATGATACTGAGAATATTTATACCCATCTGCACTCACGGCAGCCCAGTTTTGAATTTTAAAATTGAGCTTGAGTCTTTCAGAAATCACAAATTGATCTAGTGGTCTTACTTGCTCTGCTTTGACTAAATACGCGATTGCGTCTTTAGTCAAATCTTGTTGGCTGTAATATTCTGCAAATGCCAAATAAAGCTTATATCGATCCTCATTTAATTTTTCTAACTGATTCAATGTCATCAAACTGTCATCAAATTTTTTGATGCGCATTTGTGTTTCAAAAGTCTTCCAAAGTGCCCATTTAGAACCTGATTTTTGAAAATATTCTTGGCAAACTTCGATCAATCTGAAATAGGATTTTGAATTTTCAAATATTTCTGAAACAATCTTCATTTCGTGATCAGTTGGTAAATTGTCTTTTTTAGCTAAAGAAAAATATTTTTCAATTTCTACCATAGCCATGCTGTCTTTACCAGCCAGGTGATAAGCTTCACCTAATTTAAATCTGGCGGTATGAAAATCAGGCTTGTGTAGTAAAGCTAGTCGAAACATTTCAGCTGCTTGCTCAAAATTTTCTTTTTCAACTGTAGATATTCCCATTTTATAATAGTATTCCGCTCTAGAAATTCCGTTAGGAAATAAATCAGAATTGACGGTTTTGTTCAAAGAATAATTATCGGCCGTCGCACAACCGAAAAAATGATATGACAATACAGATAAAATTATTATTTTTTGAAGCAATTTCATTATTCGTCTGATCGGTTCAAACAAATATGAAGTTAACTGACCTTAGTCCAGTTTGCAACATTACCCGACTTTAATTTTATAACAAAGTTTGTATGTCCCTGCTTTTCTTCATAGTACAACTGACCATCCATTTTTTCGATGAGGCTTTTGGAGATACTAAGCCCAAGACCGGTACCCTTCCCAATGGCTTTGGTTGTGTAAAATGGATTCATCATTTTTTCTTGAACTGATTTGTCAATTCCTAAACCCGAATCAGTTATGTGAATCAATACAAACTGATCTTGTTGATCTAAAGAAATTTTGACCCAGGGGCTTTGTTGATTCGAAACTCCGTCAAACGAGTTATTCAACAAATTAACAATAACCTGCACGAGTTCTCCCGATCGACCGTACACAGTTGCCTGCAAATCAGACTTGAACTCCAAACTAATGCCACTTTGAAAAAAACGATCTTTAGCTAATTCCAATGAATCTGAAATGCACTGGTTAACTGATACGATCGAAGCCTCGTCCGCACTCTCATTTCTGGATATGGCTCTGAGGCTTTTGATAATTTTGCTAATGCGTTCAACCATTTTTAAAGACTTATCGATTTGCTTGATATAATTATCTTTAGCTTCGCTTACAAAACCTTTGGTTTCTAGATCTCGTTTTAATAACGTCAAATTACCTAATATCACCGATAGGGGATTGTTAATTTCATGACCCACACTACTAGCCATTTCACCTAGACTTTTAAACTTTTCGGCTTGCAACATATTTAATTCAGAAGTTTTCACTTTTTCTTCAGATTGCTGAATATGAACTAGCAGTTTATTAACACTTTCCGCAATGCGATCAAATTCAGTAATTTTTAAACGTGCTATTTTTTTATCTTTCCACTCATCGGATGAACTGAGAGTTTTTAATTCATCTGCCAATGTTTCAATAGGTTTTAAAATAACTGTTTTTAACAAACTCACGATAATAACAAAACAAATGGCAAAAAATACTGAAAACAAAATCATTGTTTGCATTTTGACTTGTTTCCAAACTAAATAAGTTGTTCTTTCTTGAACTGCTTCCAGTTTTAAAAAAGGCTGATCAAAAGAATTCGCTATTAATGGATAGAATTTGATTTCTTTATCGCCCACCAAAGGATCTTGATTTAAAAGATCCTCGTAAAAGCGAATTTTCAGGTTTGTAATTGACTCTAATCGATGCAAGAAATCGTCATTTATTACTTTTCCTGCTACCAAGTAACCCTCATGTTTACTACCATCTGACATTGTAATTTTATTCAAAGTCAGTACGTAATTCTTATTTTGAATCGTCAAATAATCGGTTTTGGGTTCTAGAGTATTTTTAAAAATAAATAATATTTTCTGTATATCTTCAGCGCTGATTTGAATTTGCTTTGAATAATCTTCGTTTGCAAAATAGCTTAGCTTAACATTCTGATTCAGATCCGTATAAATCATAAAATGGATTTGAATCAGATTCAAAGCGCTCAAAGGATCTTTAAAATTTTCTTGGATATATTGTGGTCTTCGTCCTTTGATAAATTCATAAGTATGATCCCAAGCCGACCAGTCATTTGTCTTTAATAAGATTTGCTTGGACTCCATCCGAGCCAAGTATTGAATTTGCTCACTGCTTTTGCTTATTTGCTGCGCTTCAATTTTATAAAATAGGTTTTCTATTTTATTGATCCAAAAAAAATGTAAACTGACTAACGACAAAACAAAGCCTATCGTTAAAATAATATAAAATCGCGTAGTCAGTTTATTCATATCGCGTTTATCGGATTTATGTAAATTAAATTACATAGTTGGCACAAAATTAAATTTAATTTTTATTGATCTAGATGTTTCAATTGAATTCAGATCTTACTTTAGTCCTGTAGAAGATTAATCCATATACATGCAAATCGATGTTTATGAAAAATAATTGATTCATCCAGATAATACTAATATATTCGTTGAGAGTTTCGCGGAAAGGTGGCCGAGCGGTTGAAGGCGCACGACTGGAACTCGTGTAGTGGTCAAAAGCCACTCGAGGGTTCGAATCCCTCTCTTTCCGCCATGTTATGACCTCATTAAAAGCAGATTATATCCTAACTTCTTTTTGAATTTCTTCCCAATCAGGCACAGAAAATTTCTTTTTTCTACGCCTCATCGAAAGTGTGACGACTGATGCAAATAGGACTCCTGATATCAGCAACACAGACATTGCAAACCAATCGACAAATTTTTGCAATGCAGTCAGGTCTGATAAAAAGTAAATTGCCAAACTATAAATAAATCCAAATGAAATCACCCAGTAAAGTGTGAAAAAGCAAATTTGTTGATATTTTTTTAAAAAAATCAGTGGGACACCCTTGTATCCAAATAAAATAAGAATTCGATCCAAAGGCATTATCAGTTGGTTTTTTTTTAAATTTCTTTTTTCAATCCATTTACTAAAAATCTCTATTGAGTTCATATCTGATTTGAACATAAAATATCGTCTATGGACAATCAAATTGATAACAAAATTAATACTCAGGATGCAAATCCTTCTCAAAAATTATTTTGGTCACCACGTTTGCTAGTTGTCGGACTTGGAACTATTTTTTCAATTATTGTCCTTTTGGTGACAGGATATATTATTGAATTAGTATTAATTGACAAAACGCCATCAAATTCAAGTGACAAAATAAGTATCGCTGATTTTCCACAAGCAGAAAAAACAGCTTTTGGAACTTTTCCTAAAATACCGCCATTAGCTGACAAGCCAATCCCAGAGAAACCTGTTCCATTTTGGCCTGACCGATTACACACAGAAATAATACCGGCAGATACATACCAGCCGATTGGAATAGGTGCTTTTAAGTTAGCTACCAAAAGTTACCGCTCTATTCGAAAGATATCAGCTACGAACGAAGCCGTTTGGGACGTTTTTTACGAGCTAGATGAGGAATATCTCAGAAGAAAAACGCCATTAGAAAATATTAAAAATCCCAAGGATGTAGATCGAGGCTTTATTATGCTGGGGGACTCTCGTGTTTTCGGCGAAGGCTTGAATGACAATGAAACTTTAGCAGCACAGTTGGGACAAAAAATTAAAAATGTTCGCTTTTACAATTATGCCATTCCAGGTCTGTTTCCAGGAGAAGCTCTTGATCGTATTCGTTTGATCAAAGCCGCTGGACCAGGACAAGAAATTCAAGAAAATAAAAATACACTGATTTATTTTTATTCGCCTTATCATATTTACCGTTCAGTAGGCGCATTAAATCAAATCGCTTTTTGGGGTTATAAAAAACCTTACTACTATAAAAATGAAAACGGCGAAATCGTCCAAAAAGAAACTATCAAAAGCGCTATGCCAATACGATCTTGGTTTGCAGATATTTTCTCTGCTAAAAAAATAACTCAATATTACCGATTGAATTGGCCAAGAATTACCGAGCAAGATTGGGAATTTTTTATTGATCTAATGAAGCAAATTAAACAAAACGGTGATCGTCTAAAAGTGGATAAATTTTATGTCATTATTTATCCTGGCTATGATCCGACAGCATCCGATTTCATCAGGCATTTAGAAAAAGCAGGAATTCCTTATATTTCTTACGCTCATTGGCGTATCGATCAATTGACGAACGGAATAACCGCCATTCCGAATGAAGGACATCCGACTGCGGAATACAATCGGATTTTGGCCCAAGCCTTATCCGAACAAGAATTTTTATTTAAATAGTCTTAAATAAAGACAGCATTTATCTCAATTTGAGAATTTCACCCTCTACTTCTAGTTAATCCAGTTCGCTTGTGTGACGATAAGATTCTGGGGTGGAATCATGTCAAAATTCAAGAAGGTCTTTGGATCATCTATTGTATTTCTATTTTCAATGTCACTGCTTCTTGCATTCCAAAATTGCGGCAGAACTTTTCAGTCTATTTCAAATCAAGTCACTGGAAAATCATCAAACACAGCGAACAACCAAGTAGCAGGCTTTGCAGTTTTGGCTTCGAATAATAATGGACTCGCCGTAGCCACTGTTGTCGAAGAATGTGACTCTAGTAAAGGTTGGATTTGTATGGCAAATCCCATTTTACCAAAGGACACCACAGTCGGTGCTTGGTACGGGATCTATTACTATGCACCTGGTACTGCTGACGATGCAGGTATTAATCGTTGGTCCAAACAAACCCGCTATCGTCCCAAACTGGGATATTACGACAGTGGTGAAATTATCAAAGCTCAAGAACCTTACTTCAAAGAAGCTGGAATTAATTACTTACTTTTAGATCATACCAATGGTTACGAAAACGATCGTGGACAAATTTTGCGAAATGCTAAACGCGTATTCGATAATTTGGACCATTCAATTCCAATTGCGATTGCCGGTGGATTTCCACTTTGGAACGGTGAAAAAAATGCACAAGAGCGCGATGCTGGTATCAAGGATGAAATTCAAAAAATTTGGAACGATTTTGCTCAAAGACCAAACTATTTAAAATGGTTTGATAATAGCACAAATACCTACAAACCACTTTATGTCCTTTACAATGATATTCAGAATGATCATCCGCAGGACGAAATCCAAAGATATTGGAAAGACTCTCGATTTACAGTTCGATATTCTGCAGGTTATGCCGACAGTTCAAATCCCTTGTTGCAACCTTATGCAAATCTAGGAGGATTGTGGGGCTGGGCCTTGCACTATCCACAGTTGATCAGTTCAGAAACGATTGCAGTACAGCCAGGTCATAATACAACACATCTTGAAAACAGAACAGCCACGCCAACATATAAAAATAATGGTGCTGAATATATGAAACAATGGCTATTCGCTATCAAAAACCGTCCTAAAAATATTATCATTGCTTCTTGGAACGATTGGGCTGAGGAAACCTCGATTGAACCAGGACTCGCAGCCAACTCGACCGCAGAAAAAATCAAAGACTCCTATGGAGAAGAAGTCGAAGATATGTTGTTACAAATAACAGCTGCCTACACGAATTTACGAAAAGGGCTTATGCCTAATACATTTTACAAAACAGAAGATAACAACGACGTCTACAAAGTCGAAAATGGTCGATTGGTTAAACAAAGTGCTATGCCGCACAGAAAACCAGTCATCATTTTACCTCGAGGAACATTGAATCCATATATTAATAATACACAACCTCCGACTCCAGGCCCTACACCTACACCTACACCTACACCTACACCTACACCAACTCCAACACCTACGCCATCTCCAACTCCGACAAATCCAGTGTCGGCTATATCGGAAGGATTGTTTTTAATTAACAACAAAGACATTTATTACAGCAATGGTGGATCTTATTGCTATTTCAATTCAATGACACATTTTACACAAGTCACTGGACGCACTTCGATCTCTGGCATTAGAAGTTTCTCTTCGATTCCTTCTGTTATGAAAAATGATGGAGTATGTGCAGGTGGTGGATCTGCACCCGCACCTACTCCTACTCCAACACCGACCGAACAACCGCAATCGACAGCCATCAGCGAAGGTCTTTTTGTCGTAGGAATAAATATTTATTACAGTAACGGATCTTCTTATTGTTATTTTCCAACAATGGCTTTGTATACAGCCAGAACGGGAAAAACGAATATTGATGGTGTTCGTCGCTATCAATCTATTCCCTCTGTGATGCGTAACGACGGGAATTGCCAATAAAATTTATTGATTATTACAAACAGGCAGAAATTTCTGCCTGTTATCCTGTCACTTTAAGGACAGCGGCTTGATACTGCGGAAATCGAATGTGAAAAGTCGTGTTCGAACAACTCGTATCTAATTCAAGCTGACCACCATGCTCACGAATAATGTTTTTTGATATATTTAGACCAATACCAACGCCCTTGCCTCGCGGCTTTGTTGTAAAAAATGGCTGCATCAATTTTTTCTGAACATCTTTATCAATGCCGTGTCCTGAATCAGAAACAACAAGATTAAAATAAGATATTGAGCTTGAATCAGACAAATAGCATTTGATTTTTATCCAAGGATTTTCTGTATGTTCAATGGCATCGATTGAATTATTAATTAAATTGGTCAGAACCTGAGACAACTGAATCGGACGACATTGCAATTCAATATCTGGACAATCAATCTCAATTTGAATATTTTTTTTTCGCGCCTTTTCAAAAGAAAGCATTTGCATATCACTTATAATTTCTTGAATACGTACAACACTAAAATCTTCCCCGGCTCCGCTTCTGGAAAAACCCAATAAACTTTTAACGATTTTGTTAATTCGAATGGTCATTTTTTCCAAGGCTTCAGTGTTTTTATCAAAATTAAATCTTTGATTTTCAGAAACATCAGAACGCATTTTTTTCATCAGTTCGGCTCTGGATTGAATGACAGATAAGGGGTTGTTAATTTCATGCGCTACACTGGCAGCTAATTCACCGATCGCGGCCAATTTGTTGGCCTGGACGGCCATAGCCTTTTGTTGCTCGACTTCATCCATAGCCGATTTGATCTGGGTGCGCGCTATTTCATTATATTTACGCGTGCGGTAAGCCATTTTCAATATCACTTTTTTAATTAAAGTAATTTCATCAGACATAAACGAATGCTGATAGTTCGAATCTTTTGGGAAAAATTTGCGACTTTCTATTTTTTCAAATTTATTAGCATTCAGTTCTTCCAGGAAATTAAAAATCTTTAATAATCGTTGAGTCACTAAAGCTTTAAAAGTCAAAAATAAAACTGTTGTAATTAACATCGACTTCAGTACTTGAGTGATCACAACAAATAGCAACTTGTCATACAGCTTTTGAAAAATATGACTCCGATTGTATTCGATTTGCAGTTGGCCGACTTTTTCCATGGATTCCCCATAACTCAAATCATAGGATTTAATGATATTTTTACTGGGATCAGAAACAGCCGTTGGATGATTGGCTTCGAATTTAAAATCACTATCATTCGATTTAAGGCTGACTTTTACAATCTGAGGCAAGCTCGATAAACTTTGCACTTGGGTCATTAGCTGACCTTCATTGTAATCCCAAAGTAACTTTGAAATGGGCTCCAAATTGTTTCTTTCAATAAAATAAATGCTGCTTTCAAGGTCTTCTTTTTCTTGATAATAATCAAAGACCAAAGAAATAGTAATAAATAAGGCTGTAATAGCGGCACTAATAAAAAAGACCGAAAATAATAATTTGTTTTGAATCGAGAATTTCACGTGCCGCATGCTGATTTTATTATAGAACATGACTATAATAAATTAAAAGTTAAATCTAAGGGTACGGGCGTTTATGAAGAATTTAATTCTCATCTTATTTTTTTTAGTAGCCACCAACTCATCTTACTCTGATACAAAGTCCAGCGTCACACTTGCCGCCGATGACTGGTGCCCGTTTACTTGTGATCCCAATGCTCAACAAGCGACTAAAGGTCTATTGTTCGATATTGCTTCAGCTGCACTGAACGAGTCCAAATTTGAAATGAAATACGAATTTATTAACTGGGCTAGAGCCACTGCCTTGATGAAAAAACAAAAAATCGATGGCCTCATTGGAGTCTACGCCTCGGACTTCCCGGAACTACTGTTAACTAAATCCCCTTTAATGATTTCTCAAGATTGTTTTTATTCAAAAAGTGAATCTACCGATTTAAAAAATTGGCAATGGAACGGTCTTAAATCTCTGGACGGACTTAAAGTCGGCATTATTAACGGCTACGGCTACGGAGAAATCATCGATAATTTTAAATTGACTGCCGCCGGCAAAAAAATATTTTTCGAATCCAGCGGTGATAATCCCTTGAACCAAAATATTAAAAAAATAGAAAAAAACAGAATTCAATTAATCCTAGAAAATAAAATGGTGATCGACTACCTCAAATCGCAAAACTCAGAACTCAAGCTGACCCAGCACGGCTGTCTCGAGGAGAAAAAAATCTATATTGGCTTTGTTAACACACCAAAAAACATCGAAATAATCAAAAAAATAGACCTTTTTATGGCCTCACCTCAATCCGAAGCAAAAATTAAATCGATCCTGCAAAAGTATCTCAAGTAAACTTTACAAGTCAGCCTCAAAACAGTTGAGGCTGCGCCCATTTTTTCATAATTTCGGGCTATGAAAAACTTATTAATTATATCTATCATTTTTGGCGCACTTACGTCTTTAGCTCAAGACCATTTAACTTTGAAAACAACCAGTGCTTTCAAGCACCCCGTGGTTTTCCAAACAGAGCCCACGTTCATGAAATCCACTGCTAAATCTGACATCTATCGTAAATTCTATATCACCCGTTGGGGCACGCAAAGATTCGAATTCGGTTATATCGATATCAAATGCACAACAAAAAAATGCTCATTTCTGGGCGAAGAAACTCGTTTGGCCTTTTACGAAAAATGCACAGGCTTTAACAAAAATTTAAAACCGATTTGCACTGGCTTAATCGCCGCTGATGATTCAGATAATTTATTTCAACCAGAAACATCATCTCCGTGGTACCAATGCGATGATATCAACGGTTGTAATAACCAATCTCCGGATACTGATTTCCCTGTTCGCGAGGGTTCTGACAT
>DALYIB010000051.1:3768-13682 GCA_031970595.1 Pseudobdellovibrio sp. | reverse complement strand
GGTGGAATTACTTCCACCTTTTAACAACTTTTAAACTTTCGAGAGGAGCTTAAAATTTGTTTGAATATTTAAATTATAAACTAATTTAATTCTTCTTTAGCTGCGGCCTTAACTTCTTTGGCTTTTTTACCTTTTTTAGGTGATTCCATTTCAACAGAAGCCTCATCAGCTACCGCATCCGCCATATCAGCAGTTAATAGTAACTGACCAATACCATTCTTTGCTAAAATTGCATGTCTTAATTCTTCTTTGATAGCTTTGTTCGCCTTCAAGAATTCCTTCGCTTGATCGCGTCCTTGACCTAAACGTTCGCCTTTGTGTGAATACCAAGCACCTGACTTTTCAATCAAGTTCGCAGTTACTGCAAGATCCAAGATATCACCTTCTTCAGAAATGCCTTCACCGTACATTAAATCAAATTCAACTTTAGTAAATGGAGGAGCCATTTTGTTTTTAACAACTTTAACAGCCGTTCTGTTACCAACAACATCTTCACCATTTTTAATAGCACCTACGCGGCGTACATCTAAACGAACTGAAGAATAGAATTTTAAAGCGTTACCACCAGTTGTTGTTTCCGGATTTCCGAACATCACACCGATTTTCATACGAATTTGGTTGATGAAAATAACTAATGTTTTTGAACGGTTGATCGCAGCCGTTAATTTACGAAGAGCTTGTGACATCAAACGAGCTTGAAGACCCATATGAGAATCACCCATTTCACCTTCGATCTCAGCGCGCGGAACTAAAGCTGCTACTGAATCGACAACAAGAACATCCACAGCACCTGAACGAACTAAAGTTTCCGTAATTTCTAAAGCTTGTTCACCCGTATCTGGTTGAGAGATCAAAAGTTCTTCTACGTTAACACCTAATTTACGAGCATAGTTTGTATCCAACGCGTGCTCGGCATCTACGAAGGCAACAACGCCACCTTTTTTCTGAGCTTGTGCAATGGCAGAAAGTGCGATTGTTGTTTTACCAGAAGATTCTGGGCCAAAGATTTCAATAATACGACCTTTAGGAAAACCACCGATACCTAATGCTACGTCTAAGCTTAAAGACCCTGTTGGAACGATTTCTACGTCTTTGTGAAGAGAATCACCTGTTCCAAGGCGCATAATAGAGCCTTTACCGAATTGCTTTTCAATAGTTGAAACAGCTAGCTCTAAAGCTTTTAGTTTTTCTGCAGTCACTTTTGGATCTTGTTTGTTTTCTGTATTTTGCGCCATTGTTGAGGTCTCCTTTTTAGTTCTAATAACTGTTAATTTTTAATAAGCAATGCCAAGTGTTCTAAAGCGGCCATACATGCCAGCTGTTGAATATCTTGACGAGTTGTTGTGACCAAAGAATCGTTCTTTGTCACACGGCTGAAATCATGATGAAAAATCTGTGTAGAAAAACCGTTTGCTGCATTCGTGCCTGCAACAGCAATGAATACAGTTCCTACTGGCTTTAAATCTGTTCCGCCTTTCGGCCCGGCGATCCCAGTGATTGCGATCGCAACATCAGACTTTAAATTTTTTAAAACTCCCAAAGCCATCTCTTCTGCGCAGGGGGCACTCACCGCTCCGTGATTGGCCAGTGTTTGTCCTGACACATTTAAGATGTTTTCTTTGACAGAATTTGCATAGCTGACGACCGACCCTACGAAAACTTCGGAAACACCCGAAACTTGCGTAAAATAAGAAGAAAGCATGCCTCCAGTACAGCTTTCAGCAAACCCCACAGTCTTCTTGTTGTCACGAAGAAGATCGATGGTTTTTAACACGCTTTTGGAAAGCCCAAGAGCCTGATATAAATGATTATTCTGATAGCTGACATTTTGTATTTTCATATAATTTACATATAAAAATACATACAATTTACATATCTGTCACGATTTATTTTACAGGGTCTGGATTTGCGCTCCGAGCCACCCAGTTTGATTATATACGATTTGGAGCAATATATTGGCTAAAATTCCAGCAGCCACATCATCAATCACGACTCCAACGCCCCCTTGAACCTTTTGATCCAGCTGGCGAATTGGTGGCGGTTTTAAAATATCCAAGAATCGAAATACGACAAATCCAAAAACAGCCGACTGCCATGTCACTGGCAACCAAGTCATTGTAATTAAAAAACCTACAACTTCATCTATGACAATTTCTTTTGAATCATGTGACTCCGTGTTTTTTTCATAGATCTGACAAATAAAAATACTGATCAAAACCAAAATGAAAACCACTGTCATATACCAAAGCGGATTTAAAAAAGACAAGCCATACCACAATGGTAACGCAGCCAGTGTTCCCCAAGTCCCGGGAGCTTTTGGAATTTTACCAACATAGAAAAAGGTCGCAAATATTTCGACTAAACGATTCATGGCCTCAGTATGTCTTTGGATGACTCGGTTGGGAAGTTAATTTTTTTATTTCGGCTTTCCAGATTTTTTGAAAACGGTCTTTTGATAAATTCGTATTCAAGTAAACTTCTGTATCATAGGCCAATTGAATTTGAACTTGATTGAAGTCAGGAAAATGCTTTTTAAATAATTGAATTATTTCCAATCCTGTCATCTGTGGATTCACTGGAATATTCAGTTTAGATGCATCTTTATAAATTAACTCATAAGGCCGATTAAAGATCTGATTTTTTTGGGGACGGATACCCAATACCCAAAAAATAAATCCCATTACAATCATAGTTAAAATCACAGCCACAATCACCTGAGGACTTTTTTGGCTGAAAGAAAATATTTGAGATATCAAATCCAACTGCCTATTCATATCAAAATCGACAACAAACGTGCTCCATAAATAGTTGATATTTTCAATAACTGCCGTTGTTTGAAACCACCAATCATTTAAGAAATTTTGATTTTTAATTTTTAAATACTCATTGTAACTTAGTGCTAATTGATTTTCGTTCAGCTGCATATATTCCGCAGACGACAACTGCAATCTTAAAGGCGCAATCCACGAAGTCGGATCTACTCGGATCCAATTTTGATCCGACAACACTTCGACCCAAGCATGCGCTTCTTTTTGTGTGACTCTCCAAAACTGTCCGATAGGATTATAACTTCCACCTTGATAACCGACGACCACCCGAGCCGAAATCCCCAACTCTCGCGCCAACGTCGCATAAGCAGCCGCAAAGTGCTCGCAGAAACCCACCTTACGTTTAAATAATAAATCATCAAAAGCCGACTCAGAATAAAAACCCGGCTGAAAAGAATATTTTAAGTTTAATTTTTTAAAGAACTCATCTAAAGCGGCTAGCTTTTGCCCAGGGCTCAGCTTTTGATTGCGCAAATCCGTTAACCACTGCCAAGTTTGAGGTGATTCCTCCCAGTTCACTGAATTTTCCGAGAACTCCCCATTTTGTTTCGAATCGGATTCGAATTGGCCGTTCGATTTGGACTCAAACCGAGCGACTGTTTGAGAATTAATCCAGTCTCGGATTCGATACGTATGATCTGAATTTTTTTGGACCTGTTTATCGGAAAAAATCAGTTTTGTAGGTAAATCCAAAGTAAATAAGTAACTCCGCAAATGGGGCTCGAAATACATTTGATACTTTAAATCCGTATCCCCATTTTTATCCGTTTCAGCTGTTATCAATTTTGCCGAAGGCTTGGTTTTCCAAACTAAACCTTGTGATTCCGATAAAACTCCCCCGCGCCAGTACAATCGATCCTGATTGAGTTGAGCTAGTTTTTTAAAATCGGAATCAAATTGAACATAAAAAGCCAAAGTGTCGTCTTGGACAATTTGTGAGATCTGGCCGGGTCGCAATTGATCCGAAAAACCCGTCTGACCAAATCTCTGCTGATATTTTTGGTTTTGATACAAAACAATTCTGGGAAAAATTAAAAACAGAATAATTGTCAGTGGCACAGCTTTGATAAATAATTGCGCCAACATTTTTTTATTGGTCACAAATCCATCAGACAACATCGAAATCCAAAGTAAAATAAAACTGACAGCTGAAAGCAACAGCCAATACACCTCTGGCGCAAACATGGATTTCAAAATAACCAAAATAAATGATAATAATGTCACTAATTTACGGTCACGTTCTTTGCTGTAGTTTAAAATAGAAAGCGCCGTTAATCCGACAATCAAAATACTGGATTCCAACTGTCCAAACAAGGATCGATACTGAATATAAACAACGGCAAACAATGTTAAACCTAACAACACAACAATTGGTGTTGCTAACGGCTTGATCCACTTTTTTTCAATGCAAAATCGGACGACCAAACAAATCAAAACAAAAAGTGCTATCCAAGGTGGCATTTCTGTCAATGCCAAAACCGAAGCTAGGCCGACTCCCAAAACTAAAAATATATTTTTAAAAAACAAGATTTGTTCCGGAATCATGTTTCAGACATCTCCAGCAATAAATCCAAACACTGACGATAATGTGGCCGTCCGCTCGACATCGCGGAATGACCTATTGGTAACTGAACTTGATAGCGATAATTCATTGTTTCACACTCGAAAATCCAAAGGGACATCTGTCGCAAACGATCTGGAAAACTCTGAATTGTTTCCGTTTGCTCCCAGCGAATAATCATCTGCTGTTGATCTTTGGGATCCTGTCGCTGCCGTGTTAAAAGCTGTTGTAATTTGTAATATTTTTTCCAGTCAATTGATTTCAGGCTTTGAAAACCTTGGAATTTCTGGTGTAAAAAATAATCTGAATCAGCTCCTGATTCCCATTTTTGACCTTGGGGTCGATCTTGACCAGAACGATTTGCAAACAACGAAAGACCTTTTTTTTGCGGATAAACTGCGACTAATCCAGGTTCATCAAAAAATTTCCAAGCATAAGAAATTCCAAACGGATATTCTGAAAAAATTCTTATACGTGTCAAAGGATATCGACCGTATTTTTCAGGTCTCCAATGAATTCGAGCTTTTCCCTGACTGACTAATGACGAATTTGAATTTTCTGTGGATATTTGAATTTCTTGCAACTGAACACGGCTGTTTTTCGCAAAAACGTCGACCGGAATTGCATTGTCTTGATTTTCAAAAAGGATCAAATCAGATTCAATTTTTAAAACGACTTGATCCACATTTTTATTGGTTATTCCCAAACTGACTAAACTGAAAGAAATAAATAAAAAAACAAATAAATAAATCAGATTATTTGAAAACCCCATGGCCAAAATCAGCATGAACAAAGCCACAGCACCAAACAATAATCCAAACTGGGTCGGTACTATATAAGTCTTGTCCGCACGAAAAGTTGGCGTCCTAAGCCGGGACTTCTGTTTGCGCCAAAAGGCTTTCAGCCAATTGTCGGCCAGATTTAACTCCACCAAGTCCTCCTAAACGATGTCCGACAACAGCAGAAAATATTTTTTTAACATCATCTGTGCGTACAAAATCTCTTGAATCCGTAAAGGCCCAGGCTTTCGCAGCCTTCGTCAAAGCCACACCCGTTCGTGTCGATAAGGCATATTTAAAGTCTTTTTGCTGTCTGGATTTTTCCAACAACCTCACAATGTACTCGGCAACGATGTTGGAAACTTTCACTTGTTGTACCTGTTTCTGAATTTGTAAAATTTGTTCAGCATTCAGCAGCGGTTGAATTTGACTCAGCTGTGTTCGTAAATCCGGATTTAAAAAAATCTTTTTTTCCGTTTCCCGATCCACATAGTTCAATTCGATACTCATCAAAAAACGATCTAATTGACTTTCAGGCAGAGGAAAAGTTCCAATGCTGGATTGGGGATTTTGGGTCGCAATCACAAAAAAAGGATGCGGCAAACTCATGGTTTCTCCATCGACGGTCACTTCCGCTTCTTCCATGGCTTGTAACAAAGCACTTTGTGTTCTGGGCGAAGTTCGATTCAGTTCGCCTGCCATAATCAATTGTGCAAACAAAGGCCCTTTGTAAAATTGAAATTTCTGATTTTGCGGATTAAAAATATGCCCGCCAGTGATGTCAGCGGGTAACAAATCCACAGTGAATTGAATTCTTTGTGTCGCCAAGCCTAAATGTTTACCTAAGGCTTGAACTAAAGTTGTTTTTCCTACTCCTGGAGCATCTTCTATCAGCAAATGACCTTCCGCCAATAAACAAACGACAGCAAATCGTATGGCTTGGTTCTGGTCCAGAAAATAATGGCCCGTTTTTTCGATCAGTTCATTGATTTTTTGGACCATAGAATTACTTTTTCTCTATTTTTGACAAAGCCAACATCTGTTTCATCGTTTTATCAAGACCTTCATTCGAACCGTCCAAGAAAATCACATTTCCTTTTCCTTGTTCAGCAAAATGCTTCACTGCGTCCGTCCACATTGAAAATAAAATAAATGAACTATCTAATCCTGCCGACTTCATTTCATCAGCTGCTTTGGCCATCCCCTTAGCCACTTCTTCACGGAATAAAGCAATACCTTCCCCACGCATCTTCGCCGCTTCACGTTCTGCTTCTGCTGCGATTTTGATTGTCAAACCTTCTGCTTCAGCAGCCTTTGTTTGTTTGATCAAATGAGCTTGCGCTTCGTTTTCAGCAGCGGCTCTTAAATTGCTGGATGCCACAACCTGAGCCATGGACTGCATGATCGTTTCATCAAAAGTAATATCATTTAACTGCATATCAATTAAATGGTATCCCCAAGACTTTAAATCTTCATCCAACTGGTCTTTAACGGCATTCACGATATCTCGACGTAATCCTAGAATTTCATTTTGCTTTTTAGTGGCAACAAATCCACGAACACTGCCTTCCACCGTGCGATTCAAAGTCTGCATCAAAGAACCGAAATCAATAAATTTGAAAGCAACGTTTTTAATAGTAATTTCAGTTTGATCAATGACGGAATAAAGCAACATAGCCTTAAAGTTCACGTTCGCCTGATCCTGAGTGATGGCTTGAAATTGCAATTCAATCGATTGATTTTGAATCGATACACGACGATATATGATTTCCAAAAATGGAATTTTAATATTTAATCCCGGATGTAAAATACGACGGTATTTACCGAACATAGTCACAACGGCAACAGTCCCTTGATTCACTGTCACAAATAGTCCACCAATAATAGAAGCGACGATAACAACGGTTAAAATACTAAAAAAACCTAAACCTTCAAACATGCTATTCTCCTTTGAATAGAATTTTATAAAACGATAAAAGCATTGGAACCAAGAATATCAAAGTCATTATCCATGCCCAAATCATTTTTTTGGTTTTCTGACTCATCATCCTAGGATAATCGACACCTTCAAATTGATTTTGCATGAATTCCACAGGCACTTTTTCAGTCAGACGAAATTTTTTATTAAATCTGGACAACTGTTCCACAGACATATCCACGACTTTAACCGAAAAAATTTGCGCCAAATAAATCTGTGTCCGAAATTCAACTTGCTGAACAACATTATTTCCGTCATTCAATCGAAACAAATCCTCAGTTCGTTGATCTTTCGAGATTTGAAACTGCAAACCTTCTGCCTGCAACCAGTCCACAACAGATTCCAGCTCTTGGGGAGTAAAAGGACCAAACTCATGACCTTCGTTCATGTAAATACCTCATCCGTAACGATAGCATACTCGATAAATAATTCCTCACTGGGTGAGTCAAAAATAGACCTGCCCGACCTACCAAGTTATAGTGCACTATGGCTTACGGCAGATCAAATTCTAGGCAATTTCAAAAAAGAACACCCAGACCCAAATCGAACGTTCTTAAAGAAGCTCAACGCAAAATTATGGATATGCTGGCTACGCGCGACCATTCTGAAAAAGAAATTCGAAAAAAACTCAACCTCCGCTTCGAAGCTGAAACCACAGATCTGGCTCTTGAATGGGCTCGTACACAAAATTGGCTTCCCAGCGAAGAAAAAGTCCAAACAATGGTCATTCAAAGTTTGGGAAGACGCAAAAAAGGTCAAAATGCCATTAACAAAAAATTGCAGGAAATGGGCTTGGCTAAAGTTCGCATCGAACCTGAAATTGAGCTTGAAAAGGCCCTCGAAGCCATAGAAACTAAGTTTAAAAAAAACCTCTTTGTGGGTCTTGATTTCAAATCCTCGATGAAAGAAAAAGCGCGTGTTTTGCGATTTTTGATTGGTCGCGGGTTTGACGGCAGTACCGCACAAAAAACTCTGAATACTTATTTTAAAAAAGCAGGAAGTACCGATTATGATGAAGAGTTCTGATATCCGAAGCACATACATTAATTATTTCAAAAAAAACAATCACACTCATGTGAATAGTTCGAATTTAATTCCAGAAAACGATAACACTTTGTTATTTACGAACTCGGGAATGGTGCAATTTAAAAACTTGTTCCTTGGATTAGAAAAACGTGACTACAATCGCGCTGTCACTTCGCAAAAATGTATTCGTGCCGGTGGTAAGCATAACGATCTTGATAATGTGGGATTCACTGCCCGCCATCATACATTTTTTGAAATGTTAGGAAACTTTTCTTTTGGCGACTACTTCAAAAAGGACGCTATTCATTTTGCGTGGGAAGTCCTCACCAAAGAATTTCAAATTCCTAAAGAAAAACTTTATGTCACATGCCATATTTCAGACGACGAAGCTGCGGACATTTGGAACAAACAAGAAGGTATACCTAAAGATCGTATTTTTCGCTTCGACAAAGATAACTTTTGGAGAATGGGCGATATCGGCCCATGCGGACCTTGTACTGAAATTTTTTATGATCACGGAGCTAAAGCTGGTAAAGAATCGGATCCTTTCAAAGGAATCGCTTCAGGCGAAGATCGCTATGTCGAAATCTGGAATCAGGTTTTTATGCAATACGATGAAACCAGCCCTGGAAATTTAGTTCCACTTCCTCAACCATCCGTAGACACAGGAATGGGTTTTGAACGTCTCGTAGCGGCTCTGCAGGGACAGTTTTCAAATTATGATACTGAACTCTTTGCCCCGATGCTGGATGTGGCTTCAAAAATTTCAAAATTGGATTACGTCACAGATCCTGAAGTTTTACGTAATGAAAAACAAATTTTCGAACGCGTCTCTGCGATGCGTGTTTTGGCCGACCACTGTCGTTCTGTTTCTTTTTTATTGGCTGACGGCGCACTTCCTTCGAATGATGGCCGTGGTTATGTCCTTCGCAGAATCATGCGTCGGGCGATTCGTTATGGACGTAAATTGTCGACAGATAGTTCATTTTTACTTCCGATGTCAGAAGCCGTTATCAAACACATGTCTGACTTCTATCCAGAATTAACAACTCGCAAAGATCATATTCTTTCAACAATCAAAGAAGAAGAATCTCGCTTTTTACAAACTTTGGATAATGGAACTGCGATTCTTCAAGATGAAATCAAAAAAATTAAATCACAAAATCAAAAAACAGTTTCTGGCGAAATGCTTTTTAAAATGTATGACACCTATGGATTCCCTGTTGATTTAACGACTTTAATTGCCGCCGAATCTGGTTTACAAGCCGACGAAGCTGCTTTTGAAAAAGTCATGCAGTCTTCCAAAGAAAAAGCAAAATCAACTTGGAAAGCCAAATCACTTAAATCCGATGAAAAACACATCATCGAATTTGGACAAAAACACTCTGGCCAACCCACTGTCTTTTTAGGTTACGAAAAGCTACACACATCTTCAAAAGTATTAGCTCTATCGAATGGTTCTCAGGAAATTTCTGAAATGAAGGCCCACGAAACAGGCTTTGTCGTTTTAGATCAAACCTCATTTTATGCTGAAGGCGGCGGTCAAGTTGGCGATCACGGGCTTTTAACGGCTCCGGGTTTAAAAGTTTTAGTTCACGACTGCATCAAGCAGGGATCTTGCTTTTTACACCAAATCGAAGTTGTCGAAGGACAATTGAAATTAAATCAAAGCGTTTCCTGCGAAGTTGATAACAAAGATCGTCGCAAAACAATTGCTAATCACTCAGCGACACACTTGATGC
>DALYIB010000051.1:0-3668 GCA_031970595.1 Pseudobdellovibrio sp. | reverse complement strand
GATAACAAAGATCGTCGCAAAACAATTGCTAATCACTCAGCGACACACTTGATGCATTCAGCACTCAGAAAAGTTTTAGGTACGCACGTGACTCAAGCCGGATCTCTTGTCGACAGCACTAAGACACGTTTTGATTTTACTCACAATAAACCACTCAGCAGTTCCGAAATTAAAACGATCGAAGATCTGGTGAACGAAGAAATTTCCGCAGCCCATGACGTTAGCGCCGAAATCATGCCACACAAAAAAGCCCTTGAAAAAGGAGCCATGGCCTTGTTTGGTGAAAAATATGGCGATGAAGTTCGCGTGTTAACAATGGGATCATTTTCTTGCGAACTTTGTGGTGGTACTCACGTGAAAAATACTTCTCAGATTCGTGCTTTTAAAATCGTTTCTGAATCTGGTGTCAGCAGTGGGGTTCGCCGTATCGAAGCCATCACTGGTGATTTAGCCATCGACTATTTTTTAAAAAATACCGAAGAAATTAAACAGGCTAAGGCCGCTGCTGGTGTCGCCTTCGACAAAGATTTAACTGTCTGGATCGAAGATAAAAAAGAAGAAATCAAATCTTTACAGAAGGAAATCAAAAAAGCGCAATCCAGCCAAATCAGCGTGGATGATTTATTTCAATCCGCCAAAGAATTTAATTCAGCTCAAGGGGCCGCTAAATTTATTTTTGCAGATCTGACTGTCGAAGATCGCGATGTCTTATCGCAAGTGGCTGATCAGCTGAAAAACAAAATTCAAAAAGGAATTGTGGTTGTCGTAGGTCAAGGCACGCAATCACACCCCGTGATTATTTCTGTTTCCAAAGATTTAACAAGTCAGTACCAAGCAGGTACTCTTTTAAAAGAATTCGCACAGATACTGGGTGGTAAAGGTGGCGGCAGACCTGATTTTGCACAAGGCGCCGTTCCTGACCGCACCAAAATCAACGAAGCACAAGATTACCTGAATAAGAAAATTTTAAATTAATTTTGGATCGAATCTTATCATTGAAAAAGCCAATCCAGAAGGATTGGCTTTTTTTATGGTTTGAAATTTGTTTTTTAGATTCTAACTGAATCTTATTGAGATGAACAATTCAACTGAGCTAAATTAGTATAAACATATGTCCACCAGCCCTTGGCCATCGATGGCGCTTCTTCGCATAAGTCAATTTTCAAAGTTCCACAAGAATCTGATGCGTAGCCTAAATTAAATTCTTCGCGATTCGTGACCAATGTGGCGTAAGGTGATTGTAATACCTGAGCGCAAACCACACCGTCTTGTATAACCGCACTTTTTTTACAAATTTTCGAACTCGATAAAAGATCGCTCAATTCATTTAATAATTCCGGTGTCAGACAATACTCTGATTTTTTTTGACCTTCAGCGCTGAATTTTTCAATTTTGCCAGATACTAAATCGATTTTGTATTGATTGTTAGTAACCAAAGAAAAAGTATTTCCACTTTTTTGAACTTGCTCTGTCTCTTTGTTGTAAAATGAAATTTGCTGTAAGGATTCGTCTGCTAAAATAATTTCTTGCTGCGACGAAGAACTCACTGCATCTTGGCTGCTTTTCGGTTTATAACAGTTTTGGTAGGCAAATAGCGTTAACACCATTACAATCAGCAAAAGAATTTTTCGCTCCATTAAGCCGCCTTTTTCTCTGTGGCCGATGCTGACACTTCCATCTTCGCTCCACACTCAGGACAAAACTTGGCTCCTAACAACACAACACTGTGGCACGCCGAACACTCAACGCCATTCGAAACAATCGCTTTTTTCTTTGG
Source organism: Pseudobdellovibrio sp. (assembly GCA_031970595.1). Classification (GTDB taxonomy): domain Bacteria; phylum Bdellovibrionota; class Bdellovibrionia; order Bdellovibrionales; family Bdellovibrionaceae; genus Pseudobdellovibrio. Next base: position 1,891 of record DALYIB010000051.1, on the reverse strand, counting down.
CATTTCTTCTTGTTCATAAAAATCAACCAAACCGCGGTCGTTCCACTTTTCGATTTCTTTCAAAATTCTCCAAGAATTAAATAGATTCTTGAATTCTTTATATTCAAATTGCAGTAGGACTTGATTATTTGCGATCGGCTTGCGTTTACAAAACAATCCTTTTGATTCCAGGGCGGTCAGTTGTCCGGACCCAAAACTAATACCATATTCTTTGTAAAACTCAGTCACATCATTTAAATCACGACTGACAACACCTTGCTTATCTGGCTCTTGACCTTCATAAGCCATTAACATAATTTGCAAAACAGTATAATTCACGTCATCGGGTCGTAAAATTTCAGTCTTATTACCCTTGTAATAATAATATTGATAAAATTCAAAAAATGATTCCAAAGCTGATAAATCATAAATTTTCAAAGCGGCAATTTCAGGCTTTGACAGCACATCATCTTCATCTTTCGGAGTCATGATGAATTCAGCTAATTTCAGCTTTACTAAAATTTGCGAAGCCTGTTCAATTCGTTTCAAACTTTCGCCAAATATTCTTTGAGAATATTGACGTAAAGTTCCCCAGTCTGTTTTACAACTAGCGCCCTCAAAAACTCCTTTGTGTTTCATCGCATGGTACAAGATACCAAAAACACGTGGAATTTCCTCTGGTGAACAAGCCACCATATCTTTATCTGATTTTTTATTTTTAATTTCCAACATCGCCCATTTCAATCTTTCACAAGACGATTTTATAAAGGAACGATAGATTTGATGAAAACTTTCGTACTGTTCTTTAAAGCTTTCAATAGGTATTTCAATCACTTTGGTTTCCTGTGACGCCATCGCCGAATAAGAATACGTAGGCTGTCCCAAAACAACAGGTTCAGCAAAAACATAACCAGTTGATGCCGTCATCACTTCTACATTTTTTTTATTTTTAAAAAACTGCAGACTCAATTGTCCTGATTGAACAATGTAAACAGTTTGAATCTTTTCAGATTCTTTAAATAAGAACTCTCCACGTTTCAGAATTTTAGCGCCTGACATATAACGCACTATCGTCTTATTGCAGGACAATCTTGAACAAATTCATGCATATTGACGATTCAAACTACGATTCTCAGAATGAGACATTATTTTCAGAACTTTTATTCAACTCTGACCTAGACCATCCGATATGACCTTTGATGACAACACAAAGACAAACAAAAATTATTCTACTTCTTGGATTCATCTCGGTTGGTGGACTTTTTATTTTTCAGAACTGCAGTTCTTCAATGAGCTTACTCACGCGTGGCTATCCGACAAAGGCCCAAGAAGATTTCTCGGAAATGTTGAGTCAATCAGAAAATGAAATCCGTAATACAAAAAATGTGATGAGCGAACAAGATATGTTCGTTGACGACAAATCACGCTTTCGTAAAACAGCTTCGGAACTTTCAGCTCAGGAAAGTTCCATCGAAGACCCTAAATCTAAAATGAAATTAAAATTGAAACCGAAGCGAACCAAAAAGGTTCGCAAATAATCAAAAGATTCTACAAAGAAGCGTCTTTGGAATAGAATCTGTGCTTTAAATCAATCTCTACTTGCGCAACAGTTGTTTTTAACAAAACCGAGAACATTTCGTCTGCGTTAATTTTATAAAGATTCGCCAATGTTCTCAATACCGCCAACGGAGGTTGAGAAATACCGCGCTCCCAATTACTGACGAATTGTGAAGTAGAGTATCCTAAGTGATGAGCCACTTCTTTTTGCGAAAGGCCCGATAAATTTCTCTTATTTTTTAAAAATTCTGCTAACAATGTTATTCTCTCTTGAGCCATATTTAACCACCAACTGTTTAGAGCATATCATTTTTTAACAAAATTTTAACAATTTTTTTTGTTTATTCAAAAAAAA
>DALYIB010000050.1:1719-13729 GCA_031970595.1 Pseudobdellovibrio sp. | reverse complement strand
CGTTTCGGGATTCTTAGCCACATTCTATGCGGATCGTTTTGATCGTAAAAAAATTCTTTTATACATGTTCTTAGGTTTTACAATTTCAACTTTCTTGTGCGGAGCTGCTCCCAATTTTGCCTTTTTAATTGTTTGCCGAAGTATCGCCGGATTTTTCGGCGGCGTCATGGGAGCCCAATGTCTTTCGATCATCAGTGATATTATTCCTTTTGAAAAACGCGGAACGGCGATGGGAATTTTAACGACTTCGTTTTCAGTGGCCTCAATCGCTGGCGTCCCACTCAGTCTGTATTTTTCAAATTTATTCGGCTGGCATGCTCCTTTTTATCTGCTATCATTTATCTGCATTATCGTTTTATATTTCTTTATCAAAAATATTCCGCAGATGAATGCACACATTAAACACCAAAATAAAGCGGATCTGATTCAGCCATTGATTGATATTTTACAAAATAAAACTCAAATGCAGTCCTTATTGTTTATGTTTGTACTGATGTTTGGACATTTTTCTGTGATCCCATTTATTTCACAATCTATGGTGGCTAATGCCGGAATGACGGAACAACAATTGCCTTTGATCTATTTAACCGGCGGAGTTTGTTCCATTCTGACAGCCCCTTTAATTGGAAAGTTGGCCGACCAGTTTGGTAAATATAAAATCTATATCTGGGCCATCTTTTTCTCTTTTATTCCGACCATTTTAATCACCCACCAGTCCATCGCACCACTGGCCATATTGCTGGTTATTTCAGGATTATTTTTTATTTCTGCGGGTGCACGTATGATTCCAGCCAACACATTAGTATCTGCAGCAGCTAATTCCAGTCACCGCGGATCCTTTATGAGTATTTTAGGATGTGTCCAATCTATTTCTATGGCTTTTGGATCCTGGTTTTCAGGTATGATTATAACAAAAAACCCAACAAATGGACATTTGGAGCATTACGAAATCGTTGGTTATGTTTCGATTGCTGTAGGATTACTAAGTCTTTATTTTATCCACCAAATCAAACACCTTGATCATCAAAGAAGGTCTTCATGATAGAATTTATTATTTACTTAATTTGCGGATCCGTTATTGGATCTTTGACTGTTTTACTGATTTTTAATTTAGTTAAAAAATCATTGCTGAACGAAGCGCAGGAAGAAGCTCAAGAAATTCTGACCGAAGCTCAGCAACAATTTGAAAGCGACGAAAAAGAACGTCAGGAACGTATCGAAGAAATTCAATTCGAAATGTGGGGCCGAGTCGAAGATGCTCATTTAGCTATTGAAGAAAAATGTTCCGAGCTGGAAGAACAAATTCAATCCCGAAAAAAACTGTATGAAGAAAAAGACAAACTGCAAAGACAAGGCCTGATGCAAACCGAAAATGATTTGCGAATGACCAATATCAAACTGACAGAGCATCAAAAATTAGTTCAAGAAACACAGTCTCATTTAAGTTCACAAAAAGAAGAATATAAAAAAGAATTAATCAAGAAAACCAACATTTCAGAACAGGATGTTCTTGAACAAATTAAAAACAAACTGATTACGGATGCTCAGAATGATTTCGAAACACTGATTCAACGTCACGAAGCGGAAGCTAAAGATTTCGCAGAACAAAAAGCCAAAAGAATTTTAGCTCTTTGTATAGATCGTTTTTCCAAAGAAATGAGTACAGAAAGAAATATCGCATCCACTTTCTTTCCTGACGCTAAAATCAGACAACTTTTTTGTGCAAAATTAAAAGAAAATATCGCAGCTATTCAGGAGCTGACAGGCTGTGATATTTTTATCGACGAAAACCCAGAACCCGAAAGACTATTGAATGTTCAAGTCGTTGGTTACGATCCCGTTCGTCGTGAATTGACTCGTCGAATTTTTGATAAAATATTCCGTGACACAGAAAAATCTGGTAAACAAACAGACCCCGTTTACATCAAACGTATCGGTGATAATCTAAAAACAGAGCTTCTTCGCCAAATCAAGCGCGATGGAGATTTATTAGCTAAGGAAATTGGTTTTAACGACCTTCATCCCGAGATCAAACAGGTTATGGGTTCATTGCGTTTCCGTTACAGTTATACGCAAAATCAATATTTTCACGTTGGCGAAGTCGGTTGGTTTGCAGGGCTTTTAGCGGCCGAACTGAATACAAACATCAAAGACGCTCGTAGATCCGGTCTGTTGCACGATTTAGGGAAAGCATTAGATCATCAATTTGACGGAAGCCATGCGGTGATTGGGGCAGACTTTATCGAAGCTCGTGGCGAAAAAAGCAATATAGTCCACGCGGTGCGCGCCCATCACTATGACGTTCAACCCGATCATGAAATTGATTTCTTGGTCATCGCGGCCGATGCGATTTCGGGCGGTCGCCCGGGCGCCCGTCGAAGTACAATGGAAACTTATACTCAAAAAGTCACTGGACTTCAGGAAATTTCAAAAAGATTCAAAGGAGTCACGGATGTCTTTATCTTGAACGGTGGCCGTGAATGCCGAGTCCATGTCAACTCAAGACAAGTCGATGACCAGCAAGCTTTAAAGATTGCTGAGCAAATTGCAAAGACCATCGAAGATGAAATGCAGTATCCAGGACAGATCAAAGTGGTCGTGGTTCGCGAAACTGTTGTTTCCGAGTCCAGACAATCTGAAGGCAAACCCCACTACAAAGACAAACGCTAAGGCATGAGTGATTTAATTTCTATTGGCATAGTCCTTTTTGATGAAATCACTCTGTTTGAAAAACAAATTCAATCGCTTCTGAATGAAATTTCCAAATATTCGGTCAAAGAATTTCTATTTATTTTAACCAGCCCAAATGCAGATACTCGCGAACGATTCAAACAGATTTTCGATTCTTGTTTGATAAAATATCGTTATTGGATATTTACGGAAAATCATATTGGCAAAGCTCGCTCGATGCTGGTGAACGAATGCCAAACGCCCCTGCTTTATATGATCGATCCCGATATTGAAATTCCGGCTGGCAGCATCCATCATTTATTGAATCAAACAGATCACTTTCAACAAGACATTTGCGGATTAGCCGGAGAGGCGTATTTAAAAAGCGAGTCAGATGAATTAGATCGTTTTTTAAATTTGATTCAAAAAACCAATCGCTCTTTAAAAAACAACAATCAAATGCTGACCTATTCACACAATCAAAAAATTCAGCACGCACCAACATGCCATCTGTTGCTGGATGTCCAGAAAATTAAATCCGTAGGAAATTTTTCTGCGAATTATTCCTGTGTCGGCGAAGATCTGGATTTGTCTCATCGACTAGCGGACAATGGACTGAGTTATCTATTTATTCAAAACTGTCGAGTCTATCATTTACAAAATCTGACAAATTCTAAATGGTATCAAAAGATGTTTAAGTATGGATTGGCCCAAGCTGTCTGTTTTAATAATAACGGATACAAATCGTTCATGAATCACAAATATCTTTTATTTTTTATCGGATTATTATTTGTGTTTGTTTTAATCTTATTTCCCACTCAAACTTTGTTGTTATTGAGTTTTGCTTTTGTGGTCAGTTTTTTATTTTTTAAAAATATTTTTATTATGATGAATTCGTCGATGATTTATTTTACGGGAATATGTTGCGGATTATTTTTGCGCAAAAAAACAACATAAAATGAAACATAAGTAAAATCCAAATAAAAATTTTCTGTGATTTTAAAAAGCGAAGCCAATCTATCATTTGAAAACGTAGATCTGAAGAAATTCCAATGGGATGTCGTCGATGATTCCAGCCATGTAACCAAGCCCGTTTCATAAAATGCTTTAAAGACTTTGATGTATGATGAACCAGTCTCCATTCAGGTTTTAAGATCAACTGAAACCCGACTTTCTGTAATTCGTAACCAAGGAACACGTCCTCTCCGCCCCAGAAAAGTGGAATTTTTGGCAGCTTCGATATTTTTTGAGGATCTAAAAACAGCATGAAAAATCCACCTAACAGACGCGTCGGCTGAGGTTGATTATGACCCTGCTGCAACCAAAAATTGCTCAAGGCATTATGAGCTTGCTGTTGTGGGAACGCGCCGGCAGGATTTTCATACATTCCACAATATACGTGGCTTTGAGACAAATGAGGCAACTCTGTTTGGATTTGTTCTAATTTCTTGGGATTTAATTCAACATCACTATCTATGAATAAAACCCATTGATTGGCGAGGGTTGCAAAGATCGCAGAGCGGTCAGCGACGAACGAATTAACAATCCAACTTTGTGGTTGGATTGGAATGATCGCTTGATCAGAATTTTTTAAATGTTCATATTTGACAATATTTAAAATCATCGAAAAATTTTAAATTCCAAAATTGTTTTAAAAAATAAAACGCCATCTTTTAAAACACTGAGCTTCGAAGCCCCCAAGCGCTCACGATATTCAATATCATAAATCGAAAAGGCCCAGCGATCTTGCAACATCCTTAAAGTCAGTGCGATTGAAAAGTTCAGCCCATCTTCTGGTAGGGCGACTACTTGGGGTAAAACAGAGCGCTCGAATATTCTCATACCTGAGCAAACGTCTGGCAGTTGCTGCTGATAAAAAATATTCACTAATGATTTGTAAATCGTATTCCCCAGACGACGAATCCAAGGCATTCCTGTTGTATCCGAGAAACGATTCGTGGTGATCATTTTATAAGAATGTTTTTGTATTAATGCCATCATATCAAAGAAAGATTCCAGCGGGTAAGTGCTATCCAGATCAGCGAATCCATAAAAATCGGCCGAACCTGTTTGAAAGCCTTTTTTAAGTGCAGCTCCGTAGCCTTGAACTGAACAGTCTGTTATCGTCACCTGCGACTGCAGTTGATATTTTTGAATATTCAAAGAAATAAGCTCTTTAGAACGATCTGTTGAATTGTTATCTACGATCAAAACAGAGTATGAAAAAGGCGTCGACTGTGATTTTCGAATAAACGTATCGAGTTCATAAAAAAATTTGTCTATAACGACTTCTTCATTATAACATGGTATAACAATAAGGACTTTTTTCAAATCTGACATGAGAAGTCAGAATAAGGTGTTTTTATATTAATGTCTACGATCGAACCTCACTATATTTCAAACGACTCATTCGCTTATCTGTACAAGGTTTCTGATAAGACCTGGGCCACCGACATCTCTCCCGAAGTATTACAGCGTCGAATTAACAAAGCCACCCAATCGCTTGTAAAGACTCTTGTTTTAGATCTGACAGATTTTATCCAAACACCCGCCCACCCATTGACTCAATTTTGCCAAAACTTTTTTCAAAACTACGCTTCGATTGTGTATGTCCGCCCCGAACTTTTGTCTTGGGCGATCGAAAACAAATTGGATTATAAAATCAAAATTCAAAATGCGAATGATTTCAATCTGGATCAGCTTCCACACAGCGTTTTACATCCTCTGACAACAACTGATTTAATCGGTCTGTGTGAAATATTACGACCTTTAGAAAACGCAAATTACGAATGGAATTTCAGTGCTTACAATAAAAACATCAAAAATTCGTTAACCATCAAAGACATCCACAGTATCTTGGCTCGTTACCCAGAAATCAGAACCATTCAAAAAAGCTCAATTCCTTTTTTCAACGAACATATTCCAAGTCATTACGAACTCGAAGCTCTGCAACCAGTGAGCTGGCAGCTAAAAACTCCGGAACAACAGATTCAGCTTTCAGTGATTATTCCAACTTATAATAATCACTTGTTTTTAGCCAATACGCTGAACCATTTATCGCGACAAAATGTATCAACGAATCACTACGAAATCATTGTCGTAGACGATGGCAGCCAGGATCAAAGTATGGAGACAATTCAGGCGTTATTTCAAAATCGCGAACATGAATTTAATCTTAAGTATATCTATTGGCCCAAAAAAAACCCACAGCGCGGTGATCAATTTTTCTTTCGCACTGGGCTTTGCCGCAATTTAGGTGTTCGCTGGAGCAGTGCTGAAAATCTGTTTTTCTTGGATTCGGACATGATCGTTCCAGAAAACTTTATTGAGCAATGCCTAAAGACGGCAGATATGGCAGATATTTACCAATTTACTCGCAATCATATTTATCAAAAAATCAGCCTTAAAAATCCTCATTACAGCCAGATCGACCTGAACCAGGATACCTATATCGAAGAAAAAAATTATTGGGGCGAGTTTTTCAAAGTGCCTAACTGGAATACACTTCCCCAAAAATGGAAATACGTCTGCACCTATGCCATGGGTTTGAAAAAAACCGATTTTTACGAATGTGGCCGATTTAAACGTCACTTCATATCTTATGGATTCGAAGACACCGATATCGGTTTTAGAATGTATAAAAAAGGGAAAAAATTTGAACTGGTTAAGACCCCCCTATTACATCTGACCCATTATGATCAATTGCAATATAAAAACTCGCATTACTTGCGCGATCAATTACTGCGAAAAACCGCCAAATTGTTTTATTTGGATCATTTAGACAAAGAAATCTATCAGACACTTCAATCTTATTATTTTTTTGAAAAACCCATTACGGCCTTTTTTCGAGATCTTTTTTAATTCGACTGACAACTTGATATCGAACAGCGTTGATTTTTCCCCAGTTATTGCGAAAAACAGTTTTAAAAAATAAGGAATAATTTCCCAAATAAGAACTGTAGCCCCACCAAAAAGCCCATTTCAAAATTCCCGTGGCTACATCAGCGGAATCCGGATGAAGCAAATTTTCAAAAAAATGGATATCACCATGTTTCTGATCTATATAAGCCTGACCACGCCCCTGTTTATATGTTTTTTGAATATATTGCCAACCGGACTGATCATAACGATGAACAATCGCATCCGATGTCAGTCGGACTTTCAGTTTATTCAAATACGCCTGAATAAAAAATTCTTTTTCAGACCCTCCAAAAACGATCTCGGGATCAAATTGAATTTGCTGCTTCAACGCCAATTCTCGGTTCAGCATAAAAAATCCACCGAGCAAAAACAAACAAAAACCACTTTTTAATTGACCCGAATAAACCCAATTATTCTGCATTAAAAAGTATTGCTTCTGAAAAAAGGACATCTCTAATCGATCGGCCTGATAATAGCCACCGACTGCAAATAAATCCGGTTCCGATTGAAACATTTGTAACCAAGAATGAATCGACTGTGAATTATTAAACAAACAATCTGCATCTAGAAATAAAATATATTTGGCCGCAGAACGATCTAATCCTGCTTGTCGCGCCCGATTCACGCCCCGATCGGACAGATTGATTAATTGAACCTGAGAGGCTATTTTTTTGTAAATAGGATTGTTTAAATACTCCTGAGACGGATTGAGACAAACCCATATCTGCGAAGAATATTTTTTTTGCACATCCACCAGGGATTCCACCAAATGCAACAAAGATTGGTTCAATTCCGTTGTCGGAATAACGATATCAACGAGACTCATCAGTTATTCCTAGGATTCTTTTTCTATACTGAAATCGAAAAGCCCAATAAACCCAACGAAAGGGGTAATATGTGTATTTCATGTTAAATTCATGAATACGATGATAAATAAAAACCAATCCCCAAAAAAGACGCACGATCAATAACCAAACAAAACCCAACGTATTTAAAACCCAACGGTATAAAGTAAAAAATATTTTTAAAACAAACACCCAAATCTGACCAGCCAAATAGCGAACATTGTATTTGCAGAAAAAATTATATATTCCTTCTAAAAAGTTCATCCACAAAAGGCCGTGTATGTATCGAAAATTATACTTGGCTATAAAACTGTAAATAGGACCATAAATTCTTTCACAGAAAAAACTCCATACTGATCCAGCCAAATAGTGCGGATTATACTTGGCCAAAAAAGACCAAATCATTCCAAACACATATTTCGGATTGTACTTGGCGAAAAAGGACCAAATCATTCCAAAAATATATTTCGGTGTGTACTTGGCGAAAAAGGACCAAATCATTCCTAAAATATATTTTGGCGTGTATTTAGCGAAAAAGGACCAAATCATTCCTAAAATATATTTTGGTGTGTATTTAGCGAAAAAGGACCAAATCATTCCTAGAATAATGCTTATTTTTCCATAAAAGTACTTTAAGTTATAAGTCGCATAGAAATCTTTGACTGTCTGAACAGGTGTCAAAATAAATTGAATCAATAAAAGTATGAATTTACGAAAAAGCACAAGCAGATTTTGAATGAATGGACGGGCTGTTTTTCTCTTGTATTCAGATTTGTTTATAAAAATATATTGAAATTGCGGATACCTAAAATGATGGGTTGATTCTGATGAAATGATTTTCACTCGAGACTGAATTTCAGGCGCTAACTTGGCCGCCTCTTGAGCAATTGAAAAAATCCCCGACTCGATCAGGTAAAAAGTTAAATGGGGATATTGCTGAGCCCATTGATTGATTTTCAAAATATCTGCAGAACTTAAAGTTCTGTAAATAAAAACTCCGTCAATACTGGAGATTTTTGCATGACTCTCAACGGCGTGAATATCCATCAAGTTTTTCAACAATTGGTCTGATTCCCAAAGCAGCACCATCTGACCTTGCAAACCAGGGTCAACATCGAAGAAAGCACTCAATCTTTTAAAAAGAACTTCACTTCTGAGCGATAAATCTGGACTCGTTAATAAATACATCAAACGCAGTATAACCTTTGTAGAACGATCAATCAATTAACGCTTCGAGTCTGTTCAAATGCCAAAATATAAAACAGACTTTATGAGTGAACTTCATATTCAATAAATTGACACGTTTTTCAGTATTATTTTTATCTTTTTTAATGCTCATCAGCTGGGGGACCCTGAATCGAATTCACTCCTCAGAGTTTTGGCCGATCTATTTCTCGAAATACACATTTAAATGGTCCGAAATCGAAACGATTCTTTTCAAACCATTATTTAATCTGTTTTTATCATTGTTTCATTGGCTGCCTGTAACTGATGTTCAGCATATTTTAATTATCAAAATTATTTTTGCATTTACAGGATCGTTTCAAATTTATTTGTTTTATCTGATTTGCAAACAGCTTTTGAATCAAACAAAACAAAGTACTCTGTTCAGTTTGCTGCTGACATTAACATTATTGACAGAACCCTACTTTCTTGAAAACTATTTTCGCGTCCGATCCGACCAGCTGAGCACAACTGTTTTTTTATTTATCCTTTATCTGCAGCTGACAAGCCCATTAAAACCAAATCAAAAATTTATTTTGATTGTCCTCAATTGCGCTATTGCCATCAAAAGTTTTTTTTATAGTTTACTTTTTTCAACACAGATCTCGCCTCAATACCATTTCACCCGAAAACAAAAAATTTACTTTAGCTTGGGGGCTTTGGCCTTATTTGTTTGGCTGATAAATATCTTTTGGAAAGCTATTTTGTATTACTTGAACACATTGGAAAGCTATTCTCTGAATTTAATTCACTTTAAAAATTGGCTCCGAAGCGATTTTTTAATTGTGATAATGATAGTTCTAAACGTGTCTTTCATTCTTATTCAGAGAATCAAGAACTCCTATAAATGGATTTCTTTTACGGCGATTTTGGCTTTGATCTACACACTTGTTTCACAAAAGTATTCATTTTTTCTAGCTAGCCTATTACCGCTAACCTATATTGCCTTTGTTGCCACATTCGCTGCTCGAATTAAAAAAAGTTGGTTATTAGGAGTCATTTTGGCAACCATCACTTTACACGGCTATCGTTTGTCCCAAGAGTTTAAATTTAATTCAAACTTTCAACAATTAAAATTTATTTATTTAGTAGAGCCATTTATCAAAGAAAAAAATTATACTTATATTGATAGCATTGGGCTCTTTCCGAATCAAAATAATTTGAATTGCTTCGTATCGCCCGACGATCATAGTTCAATTCAATACTGTCTGGATCTGATTAATCAACAGAAAGTTGATATTGTTATATACACTCAACGATTGATGAGTATCATTCAAACCAGCCAGTTAATTGATAATGGTTACAAAGATGTAGGTTTTAATATTTATGTCAAGAGCAGTCTAGATTTCAAACCTCTCAAGTTTGAAAATACCTATCCTGCTCTGATTAATTTCGGATTCGAAATGTAATATTACTGAACAACCACACAGTTGATCGATGCACGCGGTGGTGCTGTCGCTAATGCTGTATTGTATGTACTAGCTGAATTAAATCCCAGCGCACATTGATCCAGCGGTGCCGTACCCGGAGAAGACTGACAAGATTGTCTGATCACGATATCGGTGTTGGCTGTCGTCGTGTTGACAATTGTATCTAAACTGATATTCGCGTATGTCCAAGAATTCTGAGAAGCCGACGAAGACCTTGTTCCGACAACAGAACCAGCTGTCGAGTTATAGAGCTGAAGCTGAACACCATTCACTGCGAAAGCGCTTGTTTGAACAGTGCACTTGTAAGATCCACTCGATCTTAAACGAATCGCATTGGTCACAGAACTGTTCACCAAACCAAAAGGGTCATCCGTAATAGTATAACTTCCAACAGAACTACCAAAAGTCGTCCACGCCGGAGAAATCGCGCATGCTCCAAAGCCTTGTGCTGCACATCCCGTTGTGGCTGATGGCGTTGGACCATATACAACCGCTGTAAAGGATTTTGAAGTCGCTAAGGCCGTTCTGCTGACTACGGCATCGTATTTATTCAAAGTGGTACTAGTAGACACCGCATTCAATGTAGCACCGATATTGTTCCCCGAAGAAGGATTAAAAACGAGCTTTGCTACGATCGTTAATCTTGGATTACTGGAAGTATCTTCCGCACGCCAAGTAACATAGTAACCAATCGGACAAGCATCACTTCCTGCTCCTGTGTATGAGAAAGTCGAGCATGAGGCCCCGCCCATCGTAAAACCCGGAGCACTTCCAGCAGCTGCTGTCGCGCGACCATCATATAGAATTTGATTGGAACCGTCTTTTAAAACGATCTTGTCTAATGTTGTTGCGTAAGCAGTCGCCACATAAGTCGACGAACAAGCTGTTCCGTTTTTAACACATGTCATATTCGGATTCAGAGTCGAATCATTAATTGTGTTACGCCAAGCTGATTCATTTTCAATCGCATTTTTAAAACGAGATTGCAAAGAAGTCAGAGTTTGAAAGAGCTGCTGACGTTGTTGTTCCTTTTGCATATTACTAATCAAGGCCGTCATACCAGCTGCGATAATCATCAACAAGCTGGCTGCGATCATGACTTCGATAATACCAAAACCGGACTGGGTTTTTGGTCTATAGACCTTAACCCAGTTTACTTTTAAATATGATTTAATGCGTAATAAAGATTTCATTCTATATCCTATCTTTAACAGGATCATTGAAAAGATCTCTAAAAACAAGAAAATTTGGACAATTCAGGACTAAATCTTATTTTGATACTCAGTCTCTGAATAATCATCAACCAAGATCGCATCAAAACGGACCTTATCTGCATCGACCAACAACTGATGCTCTTCTGCAGAGATAATTTTCTTCGACAAAGCCTCTTCCCAAGACTTGGTCCCTTTTTTATGTGTGATTGACCCAGAACGATACGCCGCACGGATTTTCTTTTCGGCCGCCTCAGCACGAGTCACTACGTTAAACGCATGCTCTAAACGGGCTGTTTGATCGTTTTGACTCAAACGCGCTAATACTTGCTGTGTCCCGTGAGACTTTTCACCGATCCAATAAATACCCGCAGTCATACGATCGCGTTGCTCACCGGCTGTCATCATGGATTTAGCAATTAAATGTGACCAACCATCTGTCGCTTGGCTGCCGATCGAGTTCACACGCGACCAAGCACCAAAAACATCCTTCATCAACCAACGCATTCCAGGGATTTTTAAATTATCAAAAATTCCATCAAATGATTTTTGGATTTCATTCATTGAATATTTCAAGAAAAATTGCACGTATGGCAGATCCTCTTCACGCTGACCTTCTTCCATAAATCTTCTCAGAACAGCTGTCGACATATACATATGCGAAAACACATCGGCAAATCGACCTGTGATTTTTTCTTTCATTTTCAAT
>DALYIB010000050.1:0-1709 GCA_031970595.1 Pseudobdellovibrio sp. | reverse complement strand
ACCTAATGTGCCCATCGCCACATCTGCTAAAATAGCGAATGTCGCTGAAGCCCACTGCAATCGACGGTAATGAATTTTTGTTTTAGGGTGAGCTCCTGATGGCGCACACGCTAAATAACCACGGCTGAGTGAAAGTAAAATAGAACGACATAAATTGCTGACAACGTGTCCGATATGACCCCAAAAAGCTTTATCAAATCCTGAAACATTATTTGCTTCTAAAGTACGTACTTCTTCAAAAGCAAATGGATGACAACGAAGAGCTCCTTGACCAAAAATGATCAAAGTTCTTGTCATGATGTTCGCACCCTCAACCGTAATACCAATCGGAGTCGCAACATAACCTTCGGCAATCAAATTGCGGTGACCTAATGAAATACCGGCACCACCCATAATATCCATGGCATCATTCACAGCTCGGCGACCCATTTCTGTCGCGTGATATTTCATCATTGCTGTCACAACTGGTGGTTTAAGTCCTTTATCCAAAGCACCTAAAGTAAATCTTCTCATCGCATCCAACGCGTACGTCGTAGCACCAATACGAGCCATCGGCTCTTCAACACCTTCGAATGTGCCGATGCTGACACCAAACTGTTTACGAACAAGACCGTGTGAAGACGCTGTTCTGTAAGCTAACTTAGAACCACCCGTCGACTGAGCTGGCAATGAAATACCGCGACCAGCCGCTAGACATTCCATCAACATCGTCCAACCGTAACCACAGCCATCTAATCCACCCACAACCGCTTCTTCCAAAGAAACCACAACGTCTTTGCCTTGTGTTGGACAGTTATGAAATGGAATCGTTAATGGATCATGACGACGTCCTAAAACAACTCCCGGAGTATTTGCTGGAATTAACGCACAAGTAATACCGACATCTTCACCGCGACCTAATAAATTTTCTGGATCGCGTAAACGGAATGCTAAACCGATCACAGTCGAAATCGAAGCCAAAGTAATCCAACGTTTGTTCCAATTTAATTTGATCGCTAATTTTCCATTTGAATCTTTGAATACGACACCCGACGCTGTTAATGAACCCGCGTCCGATCCAGCTAAAGGCTCTGTCAGACCAAAACAAGGAATTTCTTCACCGCGAGCCAAACGCGGTAACCAATAATTTTTTTGTTGATCAGTTCCGTAGTGAATCAACAATTCAGCAGGTCCTAATGAATTCGGAACCATGACTGAAATCGACATTGGCAACGAACGCGAAGCGATTTTCATAACAACTTCTGAATGCGCCATGGCTGTAAAACCAAGACCACCGTATTCTTTCGGGATAATCATTCCCAAGAAACCTTTTTTCTTGATGTAATCCCAAGCCTCTGGTGGAACATCACGGTTTTTCCAAATTTTCCAAGGTTCACACATTTTACAAAGCTCTTCAACAGGACCATTGATGAAAGCTTGCTCCTCATCCGTCAGTTTAGCATAAGGTTCTTGTAAAATTTTTGAAAAATCTGGGCGGCCGGAAAATAGATCTTTTTCAATCCAGACAACACCGGCCTCTAAAGCTGTTCTTTCCGTCTGAGAAATATTCGGAATAAATTTCGCTTTTCGTAAAATAGTCATCACTAATTTTGAAATCACTTGAGCGCGAATCGGAGTAATCAAAAACACCAACATGATGACCGAGAAAGCCACCATCAGCTCGACAGGGGCCGCAAAACCAAATAACACGGCCAACCCAGCGATCGCCC
>DALYIB010000049.1:12128-13747 GCA_031970595.1 Pseudobdellovibrio sp. | reverse complement strand
GGTAAACTTTTTCATAAATCCTCCATTTGTATTAACCATCCAGGTTAATTTTTATATTTTAAAAACTTTCGTACAGACTTAAGAAAAGCACGCACTGGGCCAGTTCTCAGAACAAGACAACTGATCTAATTTATTGAAATAACAAAGGATTTTAATTTTTTTGTTTTGTTTCAGCTTGGGACTACTGACAAACTTCTAGAGCCTCAGTTCGAGATTTTAAATAAAAGCGAGTTATTTTAACAAGATACAAAGTAATTACTGACAGAGTTTCAATCTGAGATAGTGACAACAGAGGCTGTTTTTTGTCATATTGGGCCCTGTGAAAATTGTCTTCAAAGAATCAAATAAACCTGCAGATGTATTGCCTGCCCAGTGGAATGATTGGACATGGCAGCTGCGCCATTCTTTGAAATCGGCGGATGATTTTAAAAAATATTTTCAACTGACATCTGCCGAACAAAAGGCTTTTGATCATGGCCAAGAACTTTTTAATATTCGCACGACTCCGTATTACGCCAGCTTGGCGCAAGGTTCAGAACATCATCCATTGCGCAAAATATTAATGCCGCATGCAAATGAATTACAGGATTTGAAACCAGCTCAGTTGGATCCGTTGGGTGAACGTAAATTTGAAAACAATCCCACATCACGTATCATTCATCGTTATTCGGACCGAGTATTATTTTTAATTACGGATGTGTGCAGCGTGTATTGTCGTTATTGCACACGCAAACACTTTACCGGCAGTGATCAGGCCTTTATTAAAAATTCAGATTATGAAAAGGCGCTGGCTTATATTCGTTCTAAACCGGGAATTCGCGAAGTTATTTTGTCAGGCGGGGATCCGCTGACGGTATCGGATGCGCAGTTGGATCGTGTTTTATTTGACCTCAGAAAAATGGATCATGTGGAAATTATTCGCATTGGCACGCGGATGCCAGTTGTGGCTCCGATGCGAATCACAAATGATTTAGTTCAGATCATCAAAAAAAATAAGCCTGTTTTTGTGATGACTCATTTCAATCATCCCAAAGAATTAACCACAGAATCCGCGCTGGCATTGGAAAACCTTGTGGATAACGGCATTCCCGTCATGAACCAAATGGTTTTATTAAACGGAGTGAACAATCACGCAGCGATTGTTCAAGCCTTATCGCGCCGATTATTATTTTTGCGAGTGAAGCCCTATTACATGTTTCAGTGCGATCCATCGATGGGCACAGATTATTTGCGTACCTCCATTGACGAATCATTGGAAATCCAAAAAGAATTATGGGGCCATTTGTCCGGACTAGCGATGCCCAATTATTCCGTCGATATCCCAAATGGTGGCGGCAAGGCTTATTATACTCCGCAATTTGAAATTGAAAAATCCGATGAAAAGCGCATCTATAAAGGTTGGGACGGCGTTCACGCCGAATACATCAATCCTTCGAAGCAGCAATCCAGTCAGCCCATCGATATCGAAGATTATTTACCCGAATGGGAAAATCTGAAATCGGCGAAGAAAAAAAATTTCTAAGAAATCATTTCTGATTATTAAAAGCTGAATTCATAAATTCAGTCATTTGTTGAATACTTATTTGATTAGGCATTTTTTTGACCTCATTTTGACCAAC
>DALYIB010000049.1:0-12118 GCA_031970595.1 Pseudobdellovibrio sp. | reverse complement strand
GTTGAAGGACTTGGAATTTTCATTTTTTGAACTAGGTCTTTTTCTTGATCAAATGAAACAGTTATAAATCTGATTTTATTTTTGTCAAATTCTGGCTGCATCGCCTGAATTACTGGCTTCTGTTTTTGACAAACCGGACACCAATCAGCTTGAAAATGAAGAATTATTTTTTCACTATTTTTTTGATACTCATTAAATTTTTTTACATCAAAGTTTTCTTTTGCAGTAGAAAAACTGGATATTAATAAGGTGATTATTGAAATATAAAATAATTTAAAAAGATTCATAAAGTCTCCTGATTTAAAATTTGAAATCTTATTTATTATTTTACCAGAATTTGTTTTTTGAAACCAAAAAGTGTTTAGACTAGACCTTTTCCAATCGTGCGTATTTGGCCACAAATTTTTTGATCGTGTTGTCTTGGAAGACAACGCTGATTTTCAGGGTATCACCAGCACCTTCAGTGGAAAAAATCGAACCCACGCCGAATGTCGGATGGCGGACACGTTGACCTTTGGTGTATCCCGATTTTTTGCTTTGTGCCTCTTCGATTTGTGAATATTCTTCGTCCGAAAAATACTGGGTATCGGAATCATAGCTGGTTGATGTTTGCGAAAATTCGTCGTAATTGCGGGTTTGACCAAAGGAACCATATTTTTGCGCAAAACGGGGACCATCAAACGATGATACGGCCGAAGTCGTTTTATATAATTCTTTGGGCATTTCTTTGATAAATCGTGATGGCGGATTCATTTGCTCTTGGCCCCACACACGACGGACTTTGGCGTGAGTCAGCCACAATTTCTGACGGGCGCGAGTCATTCCCACATAGGCCAAACGACGCTCTTCTTCCAATTCCGAGGGATCATTGTCATCCGGGCTGACCGATGGAAATAAATTTTCTTCGCAACCCACAATAAACACATAAGGAAATTCCAAACCTTTTGAAATATGCAATGTCATCATTGTGACCGCATTGATTTCCATATTTTGCTGATCTAAATCCGACGCTAATGTCATTTCTTCCAGGTAATTCGATAAAGTGGCTTCTTCGCCACGTTCTTTTTCGAATTGAACAATCGCATTGTCCAATTCCTCTAAGTTGTTAATGCGGGCTTCCGCTTCCGGAGTGTCTTCTTTTTTCAGATTGGTCAGGTATTCTGTTTTGTCTAATACGATGGAATAAAATTCAGATAAACGAAATTGCTTGGTTTGCGATGAAATATCATCGATCAAATCTGTAAAACGGCGTAATTTTCCCGTCGTTCCAGCATTAAAGACACGGTTATCAATACAATATTTAATGCCATTATAAAAAGAAATTCCTTTTTGCATGGCTTGGGAATCAATTTCTTCGACCGTCGTTTTACCAATTCCACGCGTGGGTGTATTAATAATTCTTTTGGCCGCAATATCGTCATTTTGATTAATCGATAAACGCAAATAAGAAATCATGTCTTTGATTTCGGCCCGTTCATAGAAACGAATACCACCCACTAAACGGTAAGGAATCGCCAAAGAACGCAATTGTTCTTCTAGGACGCGTGATTGCGCATTCGTTCGGTAAAAAATCGCATAATCATTTAAATTGTGCTCGCCGTTTGAAATCATCGCTTGAATTGTTTTAGCTACGAATTTGGCCTCTTCGTATTCATTGCGTTCTTCGCGAACTTGGATCAAATCGCCTTCGGGATTATTCGTAAAAAGTTTTTTATTTTTGCGTTCTGTATTGTTAGCAATCACTGTTGTTGCCGCTTCGACGATATTTTTAGATGAACGATAATTTTCTTCTAATTTAATGGTCGTACAGTCTTTGAAGTCCTTTTCGAAATCCAAGATATTCGAAATATCAGCTCCACGCCAAGAATAGATCGATTGATCTTCGTCACCGACGACACACAAATTGCGGTGTGCCTGTGCTAACTGTTGCACCAGTAAATACTGGATGTGATTCGTATCTTGATACTCGTCGACCATGATGTAACGAAATTTATTTTGGTAAGCTGTTAATAAATCTGGATACATCAAAAACAGTTCATGGGTTTTTAATAACAAGTCATCAAAATCTAAAGCGTTGGCTTTTTTCATTTCCTGTTCGTAACGGGAATAAACGTCGTAGGTTTTTTGATCAATCGGATTGCGCGAATTACGATTCAATTTGTCGGGTGTTTGTCCCAACATTTTAGCGTGGCTGATGCGTGTTTGAAAGCTTTTGGGAGGATACATTTTATCATTCAGATTCAAAGCCGTAACGACTTTTTTGATCAATGATAACTGGTCGCCCGAATCATAAATAGTAAACGGGCGTTTGTAATCCAACAATTCAATATGTTGACGTAAAATACGAACGCAAAACGAGTGAAAAGTACTGACCCATAATTCGCGCGTGACAGGGACACCTATGTCTGAAAGCAGCTTGAAAATACGATGTTCCATCTCCTTAGCAGCCTTGTTTGTAAAGGTCACGCACAGGATTTCTTCGGGGCCGGCGTGTCCTTGGCAGATAATATTGGCCATTCGGTGGGTTAGGACACGTGTTTTACCAGAACCGGCTCCGGCAAGGAGTAAAAGTGGACCGTCTAAAGTTTGTACGGCCTGTTTTTGAGCTGGGTTCAGATTTTGTGTAAGGATTTCACTCGTAGTCATGGTAAGTACCTTCATATCCTGTAAAATTGAGAATTTCGACGAAATACTCTATATTTGACGCGATGAATACGCAACTCTCGAAATCCTCTTTGCATACGATCCTGACTTTGCCAGTTATTGCTTCATTATTGTTTTCCTGCGGACGGAAATCGAATCTCGAAGACGTTTCCGGAGATGTCGTCGTACAAATTCCTGTCTCGGAATCAAAGGATCATCAAGTTCAATACAAGCTTAAAGAAGTGACTTTAAAATCCGTCACGAATTTGAAAATCATGGACGGAGAATATGCTCGATTTTATTACTCTCCCGGACAAAGCCAAAATAACTTGATCGGGGATGCACCACAAGCACGCTTTATTAAAAATCGTTCCCAAGTTTACATCCCAGCCGATACTTTATCGCAACAAATGGCGACCATTTATTATCATTTACAAAATTTGATTCAGCTCAGTCGTTCCTTGGGATTATCACCATCGATCGCCAGCAAAATGAACGTCGGGATCCATGTCCAAGTCGGACAAAGTGCGCTTTCGAAAAACAATGCCTTTTATGATGGCGTTTCGGATGCCTTTTTGTTTGTGCCTTTTACATCTCAGGAAGTTCCTATTGCTGTGAATTCTGGAATTATTGCTCATGAATATTTCCATTCCTTATTTTATAAAAAAGTTTTACGTGGATTTCAGGCAGTTAAAACCAATAAAGCCGATGTGAATTTGTATAATGAAACTTATTTGCGTGGATTAAATGAAGGTTTGGCAGATTACTGGGGCTGGCTATATTCCCAAGACGAAAACTTTATGCAATGGTCACTGTCGCAGTTTTCAAAAAATAGAAAATTGGTTTTAGTCAACGAAATGCAGGGCGTATTTGAAAGCACTGAAAAAATATTTACCAACACCAGTCGTGTCAGCGGAAACCCAATCAGACAAAACGAGTATTTATCAGATTATATTTATAAAATTGGAACACCGGTGGCGCGTTTTTTAAAGACACTGACTTTGATGCGGATATCAGAAGGTGTTTCATTAGAGGATTCTAAAAATCAAACAACGCACTTGGTTTTGAATTTTATGGATCAATTAAAAAATAAAATGAATGACTTAACTGCGGATGAAGTTTTGGAAGCCGAACAAATTTTTAAATTTGTTGGTGATAATTCAATGAATATGAAAATCGAAGAGTGTGATTTTATTGCCAAATACGTTCAAAAAGCACCTGGTCACGAAGACGATATTTGCGTTCAAAAAGAAAATGGCCATTACAAAATTGAAAAAGTGGTTATCAATGAATAAATGGATTTTGCTATTCATGATATCGTTTGTTTCAACGACGGGATGGGCGAAAACTGAAGCAATCAGTCCTTTTAAATTGAATGTTTATTTGCCAGGAATTGATTTTCGTTTCGAAGACAATATGGATCAAACACAATCGCTCAAAACAGGTTTGTTTTATTCATTGTCGACTCAGATTCAGAATGATTTTTATGTCGGCGTGAATTATTTTACGCAATCAGAAAGTTCGGGAAATAACAGCCTCAGTATTGAACGCAAATCGCAGGATGTACAGTTGGCGTTAGGATATCAGATTTATCAATATCAATTCCCTTCACAGGTTCAATTACGTTTTTTTGCAATGGCTTATGCCGGTTTTCAACAAACGCAGGTAACGACCCAGTTGTTGTCGCAATCACAAACAGAATCAACGGATCATAAAAATGTGATGGGGTTGGGTGGGTTGGTTCAAGCCAGCTACAGATCGTTGCTATTAGAAGTCGATACCAGCTATTTGACCTCAGAAAACTATAATCCCAATTCGATCAGCGTCAGCCACATCAAACTGGGATATCAAATTCAATTTTAATTATTTTGTTACTTTTTGGATCAAAGCTGATGTCAGCTGATTTTTTTCCATTAATTCTTTTTTGAAATCTTGAGCCTGTTGAAAATTATCAAATAAACCGACTTGGACGCGGTAATATGTGCGTCCATTGACTTCAGCTGAAACGTAACCAGCTTGGTAACCACGCGCTTTTAAAGTGTCTGTCATTTTCTCGGCATCTGTTGTCGATGTATAAGCGCCTACTTGAACAGTGAACTGATGTGAACCAATTGTTTTGGCTTTTTCAGAAATACTCGCCACTTCACGCGGTAAATTCGCAGGCTCTTCTTTGGCTGTTGATGTTTTGATTTTTTGAAGAGCCGCTTGGGTTGTTGTGCCCTTCATTGTTTTATCTTCGACTTCTGGTAAATTTTTAACTTGGTCAGAAGTTTCTTCGTCCTGAGCAAATTCTTCAGCGATTTTAGCAACGTCAGCATCGCTCATATTGCCGTCTTTGGCGTCATGTGTATTTGCAGCAGCTGCAGTTTTATCATGTCCTTCGCCAGAATCAATCACATGACCTTGATCAGCATCATGTTTATTTTTTGGTTCTAGCTGAGCCAATTTATGTTGATTGTCTGAATATTTTTTTCCGACATAGGTTCCAATCGAGAAAGAAAGTAAAGTAACGAAAAATACTAATGCTAACTCGATGACACGACTTGTATTAACTGCCATAATAAAATCCTTTGGTTACTCTTTCAGTGTAAACCTAAAATCAGAAACTGGTCAAATTTTTGAGGTCTGTATGGAAAAAAGTGAACGTGGGTCTAGTTTTGATAACCCTAAACAAGTTTTAAGCCAGGCTTTACAAGCAGTGCAGCTAGGCAGAGATTGCCTTTTGAGCTATTACGGACGAATTCGCCAAATTGAGTTTAAAGAAAAAGCGGGTCTTGTCAGCGAGGCCGACCGTGAAAGTGAAAGAATTATACAGCAAGCTTTGCATCGCTTTGATCCCAATATTGATTTTTTAGGTGAAGAAAGCAGCTATTTCAACCCGCAAATTCCCTTGGTCAGTACGGGAAGACCGCGTTGGATTTTGGATCCATTAGACGGAACGACAAATTTTATTCATCAGTTACCGATCTGGTGTATTTCACTGGCGCTTGAAATCAATAACGAAGTTGTTTTGGGCATTATCGACGTTCCGATTTTAAACCAAACATTCACAGCGATCAAAGGGGAGGGCGCTTTTTGTAATGGTCAAAAAATTCATGTTTCAAAAACACCTGGGTTATCAGATGCTTTTATGACAACTGGATTTGTGAATGAAGATGAAAATGTTTTAAAAGAACAATTACAAATTTTTAATCACTTTGTTTGGCAAGCACGTGGAATTCGTCGTCCGGGAGCTGCGGCTTATGATTTAGCCATGGTCGCCAGTGGTGTTTTTGATTTGTATTGGGAAAAAAACATCAAACCGTGGGATGTCGCTGCGGGATTGTTGCTTGTTCAAGAAGCCGGTGGAGTCGTAACGACGTACTCGGGAGAAAAATACAATCCTTATTTGAAAAGTATTGTAGCTGCCAATCAGACTTTGTCTGATGTTTTCTTAAAAGATTTGTCGAAAGTTATTTCTGTTTAATTGGACGTAAGTCCAGTCTGGACTGCGCCAAAATTCCAACGGGTCTAGTCATAAAATTGGAACATTTTTGCCCAGACTTTGGTGGGCATGTCAAAATCAAAACATCCAGGATTCAGCCCATGTCGGGGCGAATCAATATTCTGAAATTTTCCAGACGAAAGTTCGTTTGGCACTTCTGTTGCTTTTAAATTTTAAAGATAACTACGTCTACATTATTAAAATTGCATAACTAGACGATCATCAAGGAGGATGATGTGGCCGATGAAAAAGCAAAAGCAGCAGAAGCTGGTAAAGCAAATGAATCTGCACCCGCAGCCAGTGGTGGAAAACCCGTTGTATTAATTGCTCTGGTTGTTGTGAACATGTTGGTTGTATTGGGTGTTGGCTTTATGGTTTGGAAATCACGCCAAACGCCTCCGACAACAGTGGAACAAGTGATCGAAGGCGAAAAGAAAACACAAGCTCACGAAGCGGCACAACCCGAAGCCATCGGAAAAGTCATTCCATTGGAAACATTTATTGTCAATTTAGCCGGAGCCAAAGGCCGCAAAGTTTTAAAAGTAAATATGGAACTTGAAGTGAGTGGTAATGAAATCGTCGCAGAAATTGACAATCGTAAAGCTCAAATTCGTGATTTTATTATTATTATTCTCTCTTCCAAGACCTACGAAGAAGTTTCTACCAAAGAAGGTAAGGACTCTTTACGTAACGAGATCAAAGACAATATTAATACGTTCCTGAGTAAAGGCAAAATTACAAACGTTTACTTCACTGAATTGATTTACAATTAGAGGAGACTTGAATGAATCAAATTTTATCGCAAAGCGAAGTTGATGCTCTTCTAGCCGCAGTCGGTGATGGCCAAGTCAGTGCTGGAGGTAACTCAGGTTCAGGCTCGGGTGGCGGATCCGGTTCCGCAGGTGCAAGTTCTGATCAAAAAAATGTGATCGCTTATGATCTGACCAGTCAGGATCGTATTATTCGTGGTCGTCTACCGCAACTGGAAGTCATTTACGAAAAATTTATGCGTTCGTTTCGAGTTTCGCTTTCATCTGCGCTTCGAAAAATTGCATCAATCACTTTGACATCGACAGAGTTCATCAAGTTTGGTGAATTTATTAATACGCTACCGATTCCAACTTGTATGAGTGTTCTGCGTTTTAACAATCTGCGCGGGTCAGCATTATTCGTGATCGAAGCCAAGTTGGCCTATGCCTTGGTCGATTCTTTTTTTGGCGGTGCAGATCGTCCTTATGCCAAATTAGATGGAAAAGAGTTCACTCCGATTGAATTACAGATTGTTAAAAAGGTTGTCGAATTAGCTGTCAATGATCTGGAAGTGGCCTGGTCAACAATTGAAAAAATTGGTTGTTCGTTTCAAAGAACAGAAATCAATCCACAGTTTGTGGGGATCGTTCCACCGACGGATGTGGTGATCGCATCGACTTTTGACGTCGAACTTGAAAATATCAACGGAATCGTATCGATCGTTATTCCTTATGCCACGATCGAACCCATCAAACAAAAATTATCAACAGGTTTCCAAGTTGAGTCAGATCAAACTGACAAAAAATTATGGACATCTATTATCAAAGAACAATTGTTGGAAACAGACGTCGATATCAAAGTCAATTTAGGTGAAACCGAAATCAAATTGCGTGACTTGATGGGGATGAAAGTCGGAGACGTCATTCCTTTAACACAGGATGCCAGCGGCGAATTAGATATTCAGGTTGAACAAGTTAAAAAGTTTAAAGGTTATTACGGAATACATCACGGAACTGTGGCGGTACAAGTTACTCGTCCAATCGAGAAATAAGGGGGAACTATGAATCAAGATCCAATGGATAAAATGGCAGACCAACTAGAAGACGACGGACAAGGTCGTGGTTCACAATCAGCAGCTGCAACGGGAACCAAAGATCGTAATTTAAATTTGATCTTAGACATTCCTTTAAAAGTCACTGTCGAATTAGGTCGTACCAAAATGCCAGTCAGTGAATTACTGAATTTAACACAGGGTTCGGTGATCGAGTTAGCAAAGCTAGCCGGCGAGCCGATGGAAGTTTTAGTGAATGATAAGTTGATCGCACGCGGTGAAGCCGTGGTCGTCAATGAAAAATTCGGCGTTCGTTTGACAGATATTATTTCGCCATCAGAAAGAATCGAGCAATTAAAATGATGAAATGGATTGTTGGAATTTTATTCTTATCGCAATTAGCTTTGGCTTCAGCCGAAGTCGTCGCTGATAAAAATTTAGCCGAAGATCAAATCCCCCTGAAAATTGATACTTTGACTCAATCAGCAAAGACCCAAGGCGAAGGAACAAAACTGATGCTGACTTTGGTTATTTTAACTGGAGTATTCGGAGCTTCTTATTATTTATTAAGAAAATACAGCTTCAAAAATAACAGCTCAACATCCAACATGCAGATTAAAATTTTATCGCAACATTACCTGGGCCCTAAAAAAAGTTTGGCGATCGTACGAGTTGCTGGTGAATCGATGTTAATTGGGATCACTGATCAAAATATTAATATGATTAAATCGCTGTCTTTACTGGACGAAGAATTGCCACAAGTCTTACCACAAAATTTCGATGCGACACTGACCGAGGATAACGATTTGGTTCAAGCCGCTGAGCAAATCGAAGATGAATTTAGTTTTGCTGGGTTGAAAACAACGGTCAGTCAAAAATTGAAATCAATGAGGAATATTCAATGAAATTAAATTTAAAGCTGTGTGGATTTTTAGGTTTTCTAGCTTTGGTGCTTTTATCGCACTCAGCTTTAGCACAGGTGACTTTACCATCTGTAAATCTGGGATTCAAAACTTCTAATAATCCGACAGAAGTTGTCAATACGATCAAAATTCTTTTGATCATGACAGTCTTAACATTAGCACCGGCCATTTTGATTATGATGACGGGATTTACTCGTATCTTGATCGTATTATCATTTTTACGCCAGGCTTTAGGTGTTCAACAATTACCACCGAATCAATTGTTGGTGGGACTGAGTTTATTTTTAACATTTTTTGTAATGAATCCAACATTCAAAGAAATTAATGAAAAAGCGATTCAGCCTTATGTGGCGGGATCTATGCCACAAGAGCAAGCTTTGGATGCAGCTCTTTCGCCGTTACGTCGATTTATGTTTTCTCAAACACGTGATCAAGATTTGGCTTTGTTTGTGAAGCTTTCACGTATCGAACAACCTAAAACTCGTGCAGATGTTCCAACAATTGTTTTAGTTCCATCATTTATAATTTCTGAACTTAAAACATCTTTCATGATTGGCTTCATGATTTTCTTGCCATTTTTAATTATCGATATTTTGGCAGCCAGCGTGTTGATGGCTATGGGGATGATGATGGTTCCTCCAGTTGTTATTTCGTTACCTTTTAAAATTATGCTTTTTGTACTTGTCGATGGCTGGAGCCTGATCATCGGTTCGATGGTTAAAAGTTTCGGTTAATCAAAAGGGAGGAAATAATGGGAGAAGATGTTGTATTGCAATTAAGTCAAGATGCCCTGAAAACCATGGCCATGGTGGCTGCGCCCTTATTGATTAGCACCCTGATCATTGGTCTAGTTGTGAGTATCTTTCAGGCTTTAACGCAAATTAACGAAAATACGCTAACTTTTGTGCCTAAAATGATTGTCATTGCAATAGTCATTGTATTGGCGGGGCCTTGGATGTTGGACGTTATGAAATCTTATACGATCAACTTATTTGACAACATGGCGACAGTCGTCAGAGGAGCTGAATGATTTCGTTATCGCAGCTAAATGAAATTCAAGTGATTGTTTTTGCGCTGATTCTACTGCGCATGACAGCGTTTGTTTTTTCCGCTGCGGTCCTCAATTCGCCGACAGTTCCGGTTGTCGCCAAAGTTTTATTCAGCGTTGTATTAACGATGTTAATGTATTCTTCCGTAGCCACATCCGAAGTTATTGCCAAAGTCAGTACGACTGAATCCGCTTTGGTCGTGATGTCTGTGATCGAATTATTGACTGGATTATGTTTGGGTTTCTTAACTCGAATTTTCTTTTTTGCAATATCGATGGCGGGGGAATTGATTTCTGTAGCCATGGGTTTAGGACAAGCGCAAATGTTCAATCCTTTGATTGGAAACATGGGTAATGCCATGGAGCAATTTTTTGTATTTGTCGCAACATTGTTATATCTGACGATCAATGGTCACCACTATTTGATTCATGGCCTAACTGAAAGTTTTAAAATGGTTCAATTAGGTAACTTGACAATGTCCACAGCTGGATTTTTGTCATTAGTGGAATCCGCTCAGCAGTTTTTTATTTTAGGAATTAAAATTTCTGCACCCGTAGTTATTTCAATGGTTTTAGTTCAAGTGGGTGTTGGATTACTGAGTCGTGCCGTTCCGCAAATTAATGTGTTAACGACTTCAGCGTCGATTACAACGGCGTTGGGATTTTTGATTTTATTTGTCAGCCTGCCTTTGATTGTATTTCAAATGTCAGGATTGGTGGACTTAACAGCATTAGAGTTATTTAAATTTATTAAATATCTTTAGAAAAACAAGGAGTGTTTTTTGGCTGAAGATCAGGACGAGAAGACCGAACAGGCCACCGACGCGAGGCGGGAAGAGTTCCGCAAACGGGGTCAAGTTGCTCAAACAAAAGAGCTAGGGACTGCTTTTGTCTTTTTGTTGGCAGCGGGTCTGATGTACATGTTAGGAAAGTTTTTTTTCCAAAACATTTACGAAGTCTATACACAAATTTACGGACCTAATTTGGTACAAATCATTAAAACCGGTCAGGTCACTGAAATCATGCCATTTGTGGGTATGAAATTGGTCGTATTATTAGGCCCTTTGTTTTTAATTTTCTTAGTTGTGGGTATTTTTTCCCAGTTAATTCAAACAGGCTTTCTACAAATCGAAGACGCTTTGCAACCAGATTTAAATAAATTAAATCCTTTGTCCGCTTTGTCGCGAATTTTTTCCATGAAGGGTGTAGTTGATTTACTGAAATCTATTTTAAAAATGACGATTGTTTTTTTATCGATTTACTTTTTGCTAAAATCAGAATTTCGACAAATTCCATATTTGTCTGGCTATGGCATTGAGCAAATCTTTTCTTATTTGGGTAAAGTTCTTTTTAAATTATTGCTAGGCACTGGAATTTTCATGCTGGTCTTAGCTGCTGCGGATTATTTTTTCCAACGTTGGCAGTTGGAAAAAGAAATGATGATGACCAAACAGGAAGTCAAAGAAGAACACAAATCCCGAGAAGGGGATCCCTTAATCAAAGCACGTATTCGCAAAATCCAGCGCGAAGTGGCCAGTCGTAAAATGATGCAAGAAGTTCCTAAAGGCGATGTCGTCATTACAAATCCAACACATATTGCAGTGGTTTTAAAATATTCGGATAATCTACCGGCGCCCCAGTTGATTGCAATGGGAGCTGATTTAATTGCTGAAAAAATTAAACAAATTGCTCGCGATAATAATATACCAGTGATCGAAAATAAACCGCTGGCCCGAACTATTTTTAAAACTATGAAAATTGGCCAGGTGATTCCGCGTGAACTTTTTGTCGCGGTCGCCGAAGTGTTATCCTATGTCTATCGTTTAAAAAAGAAAAAAATGAATCGTAAATCAAGTGCAAGACCGCGTTCGGGTCCTAGAGTTGGAGTCTAATCATGGAACAATTGTTTCAGTTTATGAAAAGATTTGAAAAACTGACTAAAAATACGGACCTATTTATTGCGTTCAGTTTGATGGGCGTTTTAGGTGTCATGATTATCCCATTGCCACCGATCATGCTGGATATCGCACTGACGTTGTCTTTAGCACTCAGTATTTTAATTTTATTAACATCCATTTATATCAAGCGGGCTCTTGATTTTACATCCTTTCCATCGTTGTTATTGATGACGACGTTATTCCGTTTAGGTTTAAACGTAGCGACAACTCGTTTGATTTTATCGCATGGTCACGAAGGCCCAGCGGCAGCGGGTTCAGTGA
>DALYIB010000048.1:0-13787 GCA_031970595.1 Pseudobdellovibrio sp. | reverse complement strand
TTGGGTTTCATTATTCAATTCCTAGTTTTATTCCTACTGTTTTTTAGAAATAATCAATGCTGTCACAGCGTAAATCTCATCGCCTTTCAGCACGCCTTCCCACGGAGGCATTCCCTTGCTGGCAACGCCCTCACGAATTGTTTTCACAACTTCGGCTGGTTTGCCTGTTCCGTGAATCCAAGTCGCGTCGGTCAAGTTAGGTCCAATTTTGCCTTCTAGTTTTTCGCCATGGCACATAGCACACTTGGCTTGAAACGTCGCTGCACCTAACTGAACCAACTGGGGATCTCGGATTTTCTTTTCAAGTTCTTCCTCAGTTAACGTAGGTACTTTCATTGCATTTTCAGCACGTACTTTTTCTAACTGATCCATCGAGATTTTAAGCTCTTGTTGCAGTGTAAGTCCATCTTTTGTGACTTCGTAATGCAAGTAATATAGAAACGCAAAAATAATTGTTAAAATAAACTTCCATGTCCACCAGGCGGGCATTGGATTATTGTGTTCGACAATTCCGTCATATTCTGAATGAACTAAGTCTTTATCGTTATTGTTTTCCATACATATCCTCGTTTTGATTGAATGGTAAATTTTCGAGATGTTTAATTTCTGATTTAGATGATTGAAAAGCTTTGAATAAAATTAACAAAAAATATCCAAAGAAAATCATCAACCCAATCACTGTTAAATAAGTATCTGTGAAATACATTAAACCGTCTTGTTTCATTATTTCACCTCAGCTGTTTTTGCTGCTGGCATTTTTTGACCCAAGGCTTGTAAATAAGCAATCATGGCTACGATCTGTTTTTTCTCAAGTCCTTTAGGTGCGCCTTGAGCTTCCAGTTCAGCTGCAATTTTGATCGCCTGTTTTTGTGCTAAGATATCAGCATCTGCGACTGTGGCGTCATCATACGGAACACCTAACATTTTCAACACTGAAAATTCTTTTCTGAGTGAAATGAAATCCGTATTTTTTTCACTGAGCCATGGATAGTTCGGCATAATCGAATTCGGAGTCACCGAGCGTGGATCCATCATATGTTGATAGTGCCACATGTCTGGATATTTTTTGCCAACACGAGCCAAATCAGGTCCCGTTCTTTTTGATCCCCATTGAAATGGGTGATCCCACATAGATTCTTCGATTGTTGACGGCTTTCCGTAACGTAAAACTTCAGCTGGCATTGGGCGAATCATTTGCGAATGGCAAACATAACAGCCCTCAGATTGATAAATTTTACGACCAGCAATTTCCAACGGAGTATATGGTTCAGTTGTTTCAGTTGGGTTCACATATTTATGTAATGATAAAGTCGGATAAATTTCGATGACAGATCCAACCAGAACAGCCAAGAAAGTCATAATTGAAAAAGCCAGTCCTAAACCTTCCATTTTACGATGACCTTCAGTTTTTTCCTGCCAACCTGATCGAGTGACTTGAACTTGTTCGACAGAGACTGATTTTGGCGCTAATTGAATTGTTTTGTAAATATCATATAAAAAGACACAGTAACCAGCGATAAATAATAATCCACCGATCGCGCGTACCCAATATAATGGAATTATTTTTGTCACAGTTTCAACAAAGTCAGGATACATGAGCTGACCGTTGGCATTAACACCATTTAACATCAAGCCTTGTGTAATACCAGCGACTGTCATCGATACGTAGTAAAACATGACACCCGTTAATGATAACCAAAAAGCATTTTCAGCTAATTTTTTAGAATAAAGCTCTGTCTTCCACAAGCGTGGAACCATCCAAAGCATCATCCCCATAACCATCATTCCGTTCCAACCCAATGCACCCGAGTGAACGTGACCAATAATCCAGTCTGTATAGTGGCCAAGTGCCGAAACAGATTTGATCGATAAAAGTGGTCCTTCGAATGTCGACATCCCGTAAAATGTCAAAGACGCCACGAAAAATTTAATAATTGGATTTTGAATTAATTCTTTAAAAGCGCCTTTCAAAGTCATCAATCCATTAATCATACCGCCCCATGATGGCGCCCAAAGCATGACTGAAAAAATCATACCCAGAGTTTGTGCCCACTCAGGTAAGGCTGTGTAAAGCAAGTGATGTGGACCAGCCCAAATGTAAATAAATACTAAAGCCCAAAAGTGAATAATTGATAAACGATACGAATAAATCGGTCTATTCGCTGCTTTAGGAACAAAGTAATACATCAAACCTAAAAATGGAGTTGTTAAGAAAAAAGCCACGGCATTATGACCGTACCACCATTGAACGAGAGCATCTTGAATCCCGCCCCATACTGGTAATGAACGCAGTGGAGAAACTGGAATTTCGATTGAGTTGACGATGTGTAACATTGCGACGGTGATAATTGTTGCAATATAAAACCAAATACCAACGTATAAATGTTTCTCACGACGTTTTTTGATCGTCATAAAAAAGTTAATTGCAAAAATAACCCAAATCAAAGCAATCAAAATGTCGATGGGCCACTCTAATTCGGCGTATTCTTTGGATTGGCTATATCCCAATGGCAAAGTTACGGCCGCACAAACAATGATAAACTGCCAGCCCCAAAAATGGATGGCTGAAAGCAAATTTGAAAACATACGTGCTTTTAAAAGTCTTTGTGTGGAATAATAAATTCCGGCAAAAATAGCATTCCCTGCAAATGCAAAAATAGCCGCATTGGTATGAAGCGGTCGCAGGCGTCCGAATGTAATCCATTCGAGGTTTAAATTGGTTGGCCAATACGCTAATTGGAGTGCGGCAATAAGGCCGAATAGGAAAGCTCCGATACCCCAGCCCAGTGTGGCGATCGAAAACTTTTTAACTATATCATCGTCATAAGATATAGTTTCAATGTTGTGTTGATCATGATTCATGATGGTTATCCTTTCTTTGTTTTTTAATAATTAAATCATCATTTAATATTCTATGCGCAGGGGTCTCGAGGTCATCTAATTGACCATTCGATGTCGCCCAGAAAAATCCAGCGACAAAAGCCACCCCTAAAAATAAAGCCATGGGTATCATTAGAAATAGAATGCTCATTTTTGAAACCCCCATACCGTAGACAAAATAACTAGCAATGAACTGATCGGCATCAGAACAGCGGCCCATAGCGGGTTAATCAAACCTGCTAAAGCTAAACTGCCAGCGATGACATTGTAAACCAAAGATAATGTTAAATTTCGAATTAAAGTGGCGTGAATATTTTTTTGAATTTTGAATAATTCAATCAATGGTTGTAATCCAGATTTTAAAAAGAAAATATCTGAACTTGTTAGGGCTAATTCCGCACTGCCTTTGACAGCGACGCTGACATCACTGCTGCTCAGAGCCAGGCTGTCATTCACGCCATCACCGATCATCAATGAATGGGGGTGCTGAGAGATAATTTCTTGTTTGTCTTCAGGATATAAATCGCTGTAAATATGATCTTTTTTGACGCCGCAGGCTTGACCGATAACCAATGCTTTTTTCTTTTTATCGCCTGTGACTAAGTAACAATTTTTATTTTGCGATTCTAAATAAGAAACTATCGAAGCGGATTCGTCACGGATATGGTCTTCGAAATAAATTCGACAAAGAACTTCTTTGTTTTTATACAGAGCAATGGCCATTTCAGTTTGATCATCCAGAAGGTTATGGGAAAGCGATTTGATTTCATAAAGATCAATTCCCAATTCAGCGCGTACGCCAGACCCTAAGATTTCTTGATGGTTTTTTAATTCAGCGTTTGAACTGCTGAATTGAGTCCATTCATTTCGTAATGAAAAAGCCACTGGATGATAGGAAATGCTCTCCAATTGAAGAATTAAAGATTTTAAATTATCTGGAATTTCATCAGGCCATGTATAAGAAATTTTTAAATGACCGTCTGTCAGTGTACCCGTTTTATCAAAAAATATATTTTGAGTTTGACTGAGTTTTTCAAAAACATTCGGGTTTCGGACAGAGATCCCTTTTTGTCGCGCTTTTTTAAAAGCCATGGCTAAAGTGAGTGGGCTGCCAAAAGCCAAAGCGCAAGGACAAGCCACAACGATCAAAGCCAAGGCGCGATTGAAGCCTTCTTTGAAATCGAAAAAATATCCGTAACCTGCAAAAAACAAGAGGGCCAGGGCAAATACAACCACAATTAATTTTTGAGAAAGACGGTCGGCTAAATTAACGAATCGACTTTTCTCGACCAAATTTTGGAAGCTTTCGTGCATCAATTGAGAGATACGAGTTTGATGAGATTCTTGCTGACATTGCATTTCAATTGCAGACGAAATGACTTTGTAGCCCGCAAATAAAGTCATACCTTTGGTAAATGTGTAAGGGCGGCTTTCGCCAGACATAAATGAAGTGTCAATCAAGGCTTGCGAAGAAATAAGAATCCCATCCACAGGAATAATCTGATCTTGGCTGATTGTGATTCGATCTTCGGCTTTGATATTTTCTGGTAACACCAATTGCTGTTGCGAGTTGATATAGGTTTGTGTCTTGATTTGCTGTTTCAAAGTATTCGGGGCTAAAAAAGTTTGCTGAGTTTTCTTTACAAAAAATCGAGCGACTAAAATTAAAAATAAAAAGCTTGCAGTCGAATCAAAATAATATTCTTCAGACCCCGTGACTAAATTAAAGATAGAAAGTGCAGAACTTAGAACGAGTGCCATTGTGATGGGTAAATCAATGTGAACTTTTTTGACTTTTAAACTGGCCCAGGCGCCTTTGTAAAAGGGAATGGCAGAGTAAAATAAAACGGGGAGGAATAAAATGAGATTGAGCCAGCGGAACAATGTTAAAATATCTCCTTGAACGCCGGCGTAAATTGAAACAGAAAATAACATAATATTTCCTGCGCACGCCCCAGTGATGGCAATCCGTTTAAGATCTTGTCGTAGATCTTGTGCGATTTTTTCAAAAACGTCTTCTGTCGATTTGATAATCTCGGATTCGTAACCCAATTCTTGAATCAAGCGAGCCACATGTGACAACTGTCCTTGCGCGCTCAGTTCGATTGTTAATTCATTGGTCCCCATATTTAATCGTGATTCAATACATTCCGGGTAGTAATCAGGAATTTTTTCAAGTAAATGCACACAGCTGGAACATTGAATTCCTTGAACAAAAAATTTAAAGACTCGTCGATCACTTGAAAGCTGATATAGTTTTTGGTTTTCGGTTTGATCTAAATATTGGTATCGAGGATCATTGTATTTTTTAAATGATTGTAATTGTGAAAAACCAACATCCAGTCGCTCACAGGCCTCACAACAATAAGTCGCTTGACCAGATGGTGAACCGCAATAAAGGCAGATGTTGTTTATGTTTTTCATAACTGCTGCCAGAATACGCCACCCGGGACGTGATCGTTATGATCTAGATCATAAACAATTGATTAATATGAATATTGTAATTTCTCTATGAGTTTTGCTTTGTTTATAAGCTTGATACTTCGACCTTGGGATTGATCGATAAAGCCTTCTTTTTCAAACTGAGCCAGAGTTCGGATCACTGTTTCTGGGGTTGTTCCCGCCCATTCAGCAATTTCCTTACGAGTCCAATTTTGATGAGTGAAGTTTTCTTGTAAAAATAAAAGAGCTTCGGCGATTCGTTCAGAAGCATCTTTGTCCATTTGGTTTGTCCATTTAGAATCAGCGACTCGTAAATCTTTCGAAAGAGCTTCAAGAATTTTAATGGCTGCTTCTGGAAATTGATGAAAAACATCCATGACGGTATTTTTTGGTATAAAGCAAATTTCGGATTTTTCGACAGCAATCGCTGTGGCGTGATATTTCTCGTGAGAAAATAAAGATCTGTAACCTAAAGCTGTGCCTGGCCCTAAATAACGAAGAGTGTGATTTTGTCCTTGTTCAGAAGTGACCTCTAATTTTACTAAACCAGTAGAAATTGTATACAATCCCAGTGGTTCGTTATCTTGATAAAAAATAACTTGATGAGGTTTAAACACAGATTTTTGCTTCACTTGATCAAGCAGCTTCCATACTTCAGGAGCGGTCGAGCAAATGACATTATTCAAACGATGCCCGCAGTTCTCGCAAGAGCTGGCAGGCTTATTATTACAATCAGATCCAGACATGTTTCAATCGTACTAGATCTTGTTTGAAAAGGAAACAACTCAATTAGTTTAAAAAAAATTAAACTGCCTTTTGCTTATCAATTTGAGCGTATCCTGTGTCGACTCCGAGGATATGAGCTGATAGCCAAACCTTTAAAAACATAAAAAAACTTTCAGGAATTTTCTGAGTCGACTTCATAGTTTCGACATGTTCTCCGAATTTTTTCAGAAGTTCTTTATGAATCATTTTATGAGCCTCGGCCTTCGAGTAAGCAATCGATGAAAAATAAGCCTCTTCATTTTTAAAATGTAGATCGGTCCAACGCGCCAGCTCTGCGACTTTTGTTAAAATTTGGTTAAAATCCTTCTTCTGGGTATTCAATTCATAGATTTCATTCATAATTTTTATAAGTGTCTGATGCTCGTCATCCATCTGTTTCACATTCAATTGGTATTTGGGTTCCCACATAAAAAAACTTGAACTCATAAATTCTCCTTTGATGTTCTTGATGAATTTAGGATAAGAGCTTGTTTTAGGATTAAATATGATCAGCGTCATGTTCGTCATGAAAACTTATTTTTATACTCATTTCCAACACTTAGAATGAGTTCATCAACCCGTTTCTAGACCATGGTCGGAATCAATCCTGGACGAGACAGTTTAAGTTGTTTCACAATGGATCAACTATTCAAAGTCGACAGAGAAGGCGTAGGATTAAATATGAAATTAACATTTATTGGGGCGACAGAAACAGTGACGGGTTCCAAAATTTTAGTCGAGCATCGTGGATATAAATGCATGATCGATTGTGGCTTGTATCAAGGTCCCAAAGAAATCCGTGAATTAAACCGTGAACCTTTAGAGTTTGCCTCTGAATTAGATGCGATTATTTTAACTCATGCTCATATCGATCATTCCGGTTATTTACCAAGAGTCGTCCGAGATGGATTTCGTAAAAGCATCATTTCAACAGAGGCGACCTACCAGCTTTGCAAAATTTTGTTGTATGATGCGGCTAAGCTTCAAGCTGAAGATGCGCGCTATGCGGATAAAACTCGTCACAGTATTCATTTTCCGGCAGAGCCTCTGTACACCGAAGAAGATGTCGATGTGACACTCGAGCAATTCAGATCCTATGAAATTCAACAGTGGCACCAACTGTCAGATTATTTATCGTTTCGATTTTTCCGAGCGGGTCATATTTTGGGATCGGTCGGCGTTCAGTTACAATTCACGACGGAACAAAAAAGTCAGATTGTGACCTTTACGGGTGACCTTGGAAATGGACGTAGTCAAGTGATCAAAGAACCCCAGTTCATCAGCGAAACGGACTATTTAATTAGTGAATCCACTTATGGGGATCGTAAAATCAAGCCTTTATCAAAAGATCAATTGGCTTCCGTCGTGCGACGAATTTACGAACGAGAAGGAACGTTGATTATTCCGGCCTTCAGTGTGGGAAGAACTCAAGAAATATTATATATTTTGCGTGATTTACAAAATTCCAATCAGATTCCTACTCAGATACCGATTTATCTGGATAGTCCGATGGCTCAAAAAGCATCCAAAGTTTACACTCATTTTCCAGATGAGTTGAAAGTGAATTATCAACAAGCGGTCGCAGAAAACTTTTTTCATCCCGTGAATTTCAGAATTGCGGAAAGCACCGATGAATCCATGTTGTTATGTATGTCCGATCAGCCTAAAATTGTGATATCTGCCTCGGGTATGTTGCAAGGCGGACGCGTCCTGCACCATCTTCGTACGAAACTGCCGTATCAAAAAAATGCTGTTCTATTTACAGGGTATCAAGCGGCGGGGACAAAAGGGTCTGTGTTAAAAAATGGGATCTCGCAAATTCGAATTCATCATATCAATATCGATGTCGAGGCCGAAATTATTCATTTGGATTCGCTGAGCGCACATGCTGATACCGACGATTTGATGAATTGGATGAAAAATATTAAAAATAATCCGATCAAGACATTTTTAGTCCACGGCGAAAAAATGGCCCAGGATGTTCTGGCGTATCGGATTCGTAATGAATTACAGCGTGAAGTCATCATTCCACAAAGAAATCAGGAGTTTAATTTAGACTAATGGGATGGAATGAAATTCAGTTTGTTATTTTAGCCTTTATCAGTGAACTTTTGGGAACCTTAAGTGGTTTTGGCTCGTCTACTTTTTTTATGCCTTTGGCGCAGATTTTTGAAAACTATCATTTGGTCTTAGTGTTGACATCCGCTTTGCATGTCTTTGGGAATTTAAATCGAATGATTCAATTTGCGAGCAAAGTCGAATTGAAATCGATTTTGCTGTATGTACTGCCTTCGATGCTGTTCAGTTTTTTGGGAGCCTTATTAAATCCCTATGTGCCACTTTCAATATTAGAAAAAATTCTTGCAGTCTTTTTGTTAGCCATATCGGTTTATCAATTGTTTTTTAAATCTGGGACGCGATCAAAAGCAGAGCCTTCAGCGGCACCAATAGCCTTACCCATTTTTTTAATTGCTTTGTCGGGATTTTTAACAGGTCTAATTGGAACGGGCGGGGCTATTCGAGGGGCAGCGCTGATGAGTTTAGGATTGCCTCAAAATTTATTTATTCATTTGTCTTCGTTGATCGATATTGCGGGCGATGTCTTGCGATTAGGGGCCTATTTATATAATGGTTATATGGATTGGTCGCATTGGTTTTATTTGCCGTTATTGGCGTTAGCGGCGTTCACTGGAACTTGGATCGCGAAAAAAATATTGGCACGAATACCCAAAGAAAGATTCTATAAAATTGTTTCTTTTTTTATTTTAATCAGTTCAATCGTTTTATTCTTTAAGACATAGATCTATTCAATTTTGCGGTTAAAAATATATTGAATGTTTTCTTCACCAAGGGGTAATTGCAAATGCAATTGTTCATTTTCAATCCAGAGCGGCGCCGTGGACACATTATTCATT
Source organism: Pseudobdellovibrio sp. (assembly GCA_031970595.1). Classification (GTDB taxonomy): domain Bacteria; phylum Bdellovibrionota; class Bdellovibrionia; order Bdellovibrionales; family Bdellovibrionaceae; genus Pseudobdellovibrio. Next base: position 4,785 of record DALYIB010000048.1, on the reverse strand, counting down.
TGCATATCGGTATCCAGAGAACATTCAGATTTGTTGTCTGGATCGACGCTGATCACTTTTTGAGTCATCATTCCATTTTCTATTCGATATTCAGCAGTCCTGCGACAAAAGCCATTTTCATTGTCGCGATAATAATAAATTTCATTGATCGATTCATTTTGGAATGTCAAAAAAATATGTAAATGGGGATTAGGCGGGTTCATCATCTGACCCTGATAAAAAATGGCTGAAAAAATCCAAATTCCTAATAAATTACTCATGAATAAAACCACGTTGCTTTAAAATATTTTGAACAACAGAACGATCTTCGGAAGATAACTGAGCGCTGGCTTTAATAAGGGCCAAGTTAAATTCCTTGAATTCTGAATAGGGATTTAATTGTAATAAAGTTTCAGTGGCTAAGTTCAAAGCCTTTTCAGCACCTATTTTTTCTTTGATGTCCCAAAGAAGCCCGCTGACGATGAGTGAGTCGCCATACAGACCGCCGTTTTTTTCATCCAGCTTTTTGTTATTCTGAACAGTTCGTTTGTAAGGACCTTTTAAATAGGAAGATTCACCTAGAAAAGGTCGATTCAAAGCCACGCATGTGAAAAAATCAGCAAAGGCTTCGTTCAATGAGCCTCCTTCTTTCTCAAAAGGCAAGTTAGCAAGTCCATCCACGAGTGCATGAAACGATTCGTGGTAAACGATACTGGGGTCGCTGGCCAAAGCTGTATAGGTCACATCATCGCCGTGACCCAGACGAATTTTATTTTGATAATAAAAAGCAGTGTTTGTTTTTTCAGGATAGCCCACATTCACAACGGCCGTTAATTTTTGAGGAAAACGGACTTGCAAATGGTTTTTCATCCAATTTTGAACTTGGTCTAAATAGTAAAACACTTGGATTTGATCAAAGCGTTCATCTTTAGGATCAAATTTTAACAAAGGTGTCACTGAGGCGATTTTTTTATCGGATTCACTGTCGACAAAAATAGAAGCATTATTCACTGAAGGGGATAAGCTGATTTGTTCTAGTAGGACGTCAGTCAATGATCCGAGTTTAGGTCCTTGTTTGTAAAGTAAAGCTTGAGCGCTGTCGAATTGCGACCCCAGTCTTCGATTGGAAATTAAATTTTGAAATTGATCATATTCAGCTATCCACAGAGTTCCATCAAATAATTCGTATTCGATAGCTGTCCAATTCGATAAACTGTCATTTAAATGTTTAATAAAAGGTTTCATTTCGTAGCGACGAAAGTGGTTGATACCGGTTTGACTCTTTAAATCTTGAATCATTTTTTCTGAGTCATGGCTTTTAAAGGAAAAGGTCTTTTTGTCGAAAAAGCCGATATCGACATAGCGAGCTTGGGCTTGCTGAATTTTTTTTTGTGTGCTGAATATTTTTTTAACAAAAGTTTCTGCGATTTCGTTTTCGCCGATCGCTTGGCTATTAAAGGTAATTTTTTGATCTTTGTAAAAAACGGATCTTTCATGATCGGATGTCGTGATAGCTTGAATCAAAGCCAATTGGGATTGGGGTTGTCCTTCAGACCAAGTCACATTTTTGATTTCAGATTTTTTTTGACAAGAGAAAATGGAAACGAGTCCGACAAAAAGAATGAAATTTTTCATGAAGATCTCCTAAGTTCAAAAAAAAGGCCTTGTTACTGACAAGGCCTTTTCGAGGGGGTGTTGTTTTTGTAACTATTCAACAACCAAAGTTTTTTCTAAGTAAGTGCCATCACCATTCAAGAATTTTAAATTATGTTTGCCTGAATTTAATTTTCCAAGACGAACATCTTTTTGGAATGGGATTAAAACCATAATACACATTCCTTGAGTCACAGTCGCCATTGATTTAATTTCGTGATTAAATTCGTCAACATTGTTTACATCAGCGCGGCTCCAGCGATAGCAACCGTTTTGAAAAACACCATTCACTACGACATACGCGTCAGATCCTGAATCAAAACCACCTGGAACGAAAGCTCCACTGATCCCGATTTGAACTTCTTTTTCTGCGGGTGTTTGTGCTGCAAATGAAGACAAGCCTAACATTAATGCTGCTGTAAATGCGATAAATTTTTTCATGGTAACCTTCCTTGTTGGGGTTGAGTGGGAGTTTTTATTTTTATCTCCCTTTGTTTGACTTCAACTTACTCCTGATTATTAAAAATTATATGACCTTCGTCATAAATGCGGCGTGGTAAATTCAAATATTTAAAACATGATCAGCATCATGTTTCGTAATATCTGGTGGGCCTATTGTTGAATAAACAAGGAGGCTTTATGCTGATGCAAATTAAAAATATGTACTCAAAAAATCTAATTACAATTCGTGAAAGCGCAGATCTGAATAGCGCTGAGGATATGATGAATAACTATAATATTCGTCACTTACCGGTTGTAGATGATGAAAACAATTTAGTAGGGATGATCAGCAAAAGTGATTTTGTAGCTTTAAAGTACGTTGATTCCCGATTGAAATCTTATACAGTGAAAATGTTCATGAGCACGCCAGTCAAAGTGGTCAACAAAACGACAACGATTAAGCAAGTCGCTCAGTTATTTATTGATAAAAAAATTAATTCTGTTTTAGTCGCTGATGAAAACGAAGTTTTGGGAATTTTAACGTCGGAAGATTTGATCCGTTTACTAGCGGAAGATTCAGATTATATGAACGAGGCCGAACAGTTGGATTTAGCGGCTTTAGCAGATGAAGGTTGGATTTCAACAACGACACTGGCTCAGTAAGCCGAATTGATTACTTAGTCAGAAGTAAAAAGGTGGATTAAAAACCCACCTTTTTTATTTGAATTATTCGATTGTTAAAACTTGGTCTTCGGCTTTGATCAAAATTCCACTGATAAAATCACCCGCATCAAGATCACAATAGTAATCTTTGTTGCGCTCGATAACGATCGGAGTATCTAAAGCTTCTCCGGGAACAAGTGGGCAAACATAGCTTGGGTTAAATTGTTCTAGGTCTTTGGCGTTGATAGTGATCACACAACCTTTTGCGGTCATTGTTTTTGTATGAACTTTTCCGATGAACTGAGCTTCTTGAGTGCAGGCATAAGCTGAAGAGATTGAGAAGAAAGCGATCATAGTCAGAACAGTGGCTAAAACAGTTTTCATAGGTTCTCCTTGTATTTTTTTTGCAAGATAATGCAATTACCTTTAGGAATGAACCTTTTTTTAGTCCTTAACCGGATCATGTCATTTGTTTGAATTAATTTCACACCGATTGATGGTGTTCTATCTGAACTCTCGACGCAATTTAGTTTTAGTCGTGCATGTCTGTGTTCCGTCGGGATGGTCCACGCAAACTTTTTCTTCTGAGTAATCTGCGGCTTGCTTGATAAAGCGACCGTTTGATAGATCGTTCAGATCACCAGCGACACCACGGCCTTCGCCAGGGCCACTTTTTGAATTCGAAAACGAATATAAAGCCACTAGAACGAACGAAAACAGCAAGATAACAGCCAGTGGTAAAAGCTGTTGTTTGAAGTCAAAGGTCGGCTTATCTGGAGCTTTCAAAAGGTCTGAATACTGGGCGTCTAAAGGAGCCACCGCTCGTTCACCATTTTGAACCTCTAAAAAACGATCCGAACGTGGAACAAGAGGCCCAGAATTGGGTAGGTTTTGATTTAAAACCGCCGGTTTTTCATGTGTTTTTTTAACGATTGATTTAGACATCCAGACCTTTTATCGGATTAAAAAACAGGCTACTTTAGGGCAAAAGCTTGTTTTGTGCGCACATAAACCCCTAAAAACACTAGATTAACGCGTCATATCAGGCTCTAAGCCTTGATTTTAAGGTCGATTGGCCTCTCAAATTAAATGTTATTAATAGTTTTTTACCGGTTTTAAGGAGTGCTATGAGCAAAATTACTAAAAGTAGTACAGCTGAATATTTTGCGAAAAACCTGCAACAAGTAGGATTTTCTTCACCTCTAAAGGCTGTTTTGACAACTTTAAAAGAAGCTGTCGACAATTCTTTGGATGCTTGTGAACAAAATGAAATTTTACCTGATTTAGAGATCGAAGTGATCAAGGTCGGCAATGGATCGACTAAAAATACAGATCTAGTTAAAATCGTTGTCGAAGATAACGGCCCGGGCATCGAAGCAGAAGACTTGGCCAAAGTTTTCGGTGAATACTTAGCTTCATCCAAATTTGGAAAAGGGCAATGTTCACGTGGACAGCAAGGGATTGGTATTTCTGCGGCGACAACATGGGCTCAGATGACAAATGCCCGAGGTGTTCAAGTGACATCCAAAACAAAAGGGATGCGTAAAGCGATCACGGCACAAGTGGATGTCGATATCAAAACCAACACAGGGATTGTTCGCAACAAAGAAATGATCGAATGGAAAAAACAAAGCGGTGTGCGCGTTGAATTTTTAATGGATGGACGTATTCAGCTCAACGGTGATGGCGGTCTTTTGACTTATATCGAAGGAACGGCGTTATTGAATCCTCATGTGACGATGAAATATCGTTTAGGTGATATGGACTGGGTCACAACCGAGCGCGTTTCAACAACAAGCCCCGACATTCCAGAGGCGACTTTACCTCATCCCCACACATTTAAATTGGGTGAATTTATCACTCATTCGACTTTGTACGGAAAAATCACACTGGCTAAATTTTTGAAAACGGGTTTTTCACGTATTTCAGATCAGTCGATTACAGATTTTACTAAAAATGGAATGCCCAAATCATTAGTTGAAAAGCCTTTGACGTCATTAACAGAAGAAGACTTTAAAAAAGTATTCCAAGCTGTTCAGGCGACCGAAT
>DALYIB010000047.1:0-14319 GCA_031970595.1 Pseudobdellovibrio sp. | reverse complement strand
CACGGCGAATATGTTGTTCGCGTGTTTGTAAAGTTAAACGCAAAGCTTTTTGTCCATGGCTGTCCACAGAAACGCCGACTAAACGACCTGGCAATGAACGTTTATACGCATCTTTGGTTGCCAAGAAAGCCGCGTGAGGTCCACCAAATCCCAATGGGACTCCAAAGCGTTGTGAATTACCGACAACCATATCAGCGCCCCATTCTCCTGGAGGCGTTAAAAGTGTCAAAGCTAAAAGATCCACAGAGGCAATCACTAAAGCGCCTTTGTCGTGAATTTTTTGAGTAATGTCTTTATAGTTTTCGATTTTTCCAGTTGTTGTTGGGTATTGAAATAAAACAGCAAAAACTTCCTTGCTGCTAAAATCAAAAGTCATAGGATCCGCAACGATCATTTCGAAACCTAAGGGCTCGGCGCGAGTTTTTAAAACTTCGATCACGTGTTGGTGCATTTCAGGATGAACAACAAAGGCATTGGCATCATTCTTTTTGCAAACAGAGTGTGCCATAAATAAAGCTTCCGCAGCGGCAGTGCCTTCATCTAAGAGTGAAGCGTTTGAAATTTCCATTCCTGTTAAATCTGAAACCATTGTTTGGAAATTTAATAAACTTTCAAGACGTCCCTGAGAAATTTCAGGTTGGTACGGTGTATAGGCCGTGTACCAAACAGGATTTTCAAAAACGTTTCTTAAAACGGCTGAAGGTGTAATTGTATCGTGATAACCTAAACCAATCAAAGATCGGAAGATTTGATTTTCGGAAACGATCGATTTTAACGTTTGTAAAATTTGATGTTCCGACTGACCATCACCAATCGCCATTTTAGAATCATCAAAAATTGTTTTAGGTACAACTTTTGAAATCATTTCTTGTAAATTTTGAAACCCAAGATATTTCAACATTTCTTGTTGTTCGGTGGGGCTTGGGCCGATGTGTCTGCGTGTAAATTCTTGTTCAGTGGAAAAAGATTGAAGCGATAAATTTTGATCCATAAATACCTCGGTTTTATACCCATAATTACTATCACATTCGCTGGTCTTTTGACGAGGTTCCAGTTTCATGACATCGGGCTTCTAGAGCCGACTTTGGGTTAGAAATGAGGTCTTTTTTGCAGCCGGAGCGGAAAATTGAATTATGATTAAATTTCAACCAGTTTGAGGTCATTATGTATAAAAAAATCAGCTTACTAATGCTAGTTTATTTAGCTTCTTGTGCGACTCCGAATCAGCGACAGGTGGCACAATCCACGGATTCTGTCAGTTGTCAGGTTCATCAACGTTGGCCAAGACTGTTTAATATTTTACAAAATGATTCAGACAAAATTGTCGTCGAGCTAGGGCCGTTTGCAGACTTTTTCAAAATGGATAACGATTTTTCATATCAAGTGTATTTTAAAGGTTCCAAAGAAAATAAAGCCGATCAAGAAAAGCTTGTAGCTTCTGGACAAGGGCGTGGAAAACTGACGACCGTCCAAGTCCCCATTACGGCGACAGGTGTTTATTTATTTAAAATTTTTGAAAAAGAATCGCAGCCAGTTTGGCAACAAAAAGTCTTTGCAGTCGCACCTAAAGAATCCACGTTAACAGCCGAACAACGCAAAGAGCTTGCACAAAAATACGCACCGATTATCGATTACCACAAAGATGAAAAATATTTTCCGGCCAGCCTGGGGTATTTATTTAACGAAGTCGAACCCGATGCACAGTTAGCAGAAGAACCCTTTGTTTTAAAAGCAAAGTCCGAGAAATCTTGGTTGTCATTTATGTCCAAACCGTCACTGAGTGTTGATTTTAAACTTTCAGAAATTCGTCAAATTTTACCTTATTACGGTCACAGTCAATCCGTTTTGAAATCGGGTCTTTCGGATTCAAAAGCGACCCGACTTCGTTCGCGTTACGGTCAAAATCATGCGCAAATTTATTATTCAGTTTTTGAAAATCAAAAATGGAATGAAATTTATATCAACTATCATATGTTCTATGCTTTTGATCCTAAAAATGGAACTGAAGAGAAAATGTCGATCGCAGAACATATTTATGACCGCGAAAGTATTACCGTTGTTTTACGTAAATCGACCTTAAAACCATTATCCGTATTTTTTGGAGCTCATTTGGCGAATCAGACGATGGCGATTTTGGATGAGGAAGACAACGTTAAACAAGAATGGAAAACGGGACGGGTCTTTGTCAACTGGCCCGAAGTTAAAAAAATCGGTGATCGTCCCATTGCAGCGGCTGCATTGGGTTCCCATGGTATGTATCCGATTGCTGGAAATTATGCGGTCATGATGGGAAAAATCAAAGCCTTGCGCGAACCCGCTGGCGGTGGCTATAAACTGTATCCTGAATTAGATTCAAGTCTTTCGGGAAATGGCTATTCATATAAATTATCCGAGCTGAATTTAAAAAATGTCACAAGTCGCTGTGAAAACGAAGATAACATTTTGGCTTTTTCAGGTTCAACGGTGGATGTCTTGGGGCCTACGAATGCGACGTTTCCGCCATTTACAGATCGTGAAGAAGATTATTTTAGTTACGCCGATCCGAACGCACCAATGTTTGAAATGCCTCGCTAGCGTCAGCTAGCAAGGCGTATGACTGAAGAATTATTTTTTCTGAGTTGTCGTTTTTGCTTTCGCTTTAGCTTTGGCTTTAACGCGAGCCTTTGCTTTTTTAGGCGCTGATTTTTTAGTTTTCTGAGCCGTTTGGGCTTTTAACATTTTTTCTATTTTTGTTTTTTGTGCTTCTGCTTTTTTCTTGTAGTTTTCCAAGTTTTTTTCAACATCAACAGCTGTTTTTTTAATTTTGCTGACCAATGTTTTTACTTCAGATTGGAGTTCTTTTTCTTTTGAAGAAACTTTTTTCATCAATTCTTTGTATTTTTTTACAGCTTGATCTGTATTCAAATTTTGAATTGTTTTTTCAACTTCCGCACGTTTTGACTGAACTTCATCAATCACTTTTTTCACTCGCGGAGTTTCTGAAATTGTTTGGATAATAGTTTTTAATTGGTTCAAAGCCATAAAGCCTCCTTAGACTTGAAACTGATATAGATATAAACAATTTTGAATTTCTTCACAACGTAAAATTAAAGTCTTTGATGAATAGTCCTGGAACCTCTGTCATACCCAAGGATCTTTTTGCATAAGTCATCACATCGACAAACACTTCAGTTTCTTCGGTTACGGCCAAACAATTGTCGCCAAACACGTTAAAAACAGTTTCATCAAAACGTAAATCTTGAATCGGAGCGACGATTTCTCCGTTTTCAACCCAAAAACAAGCAAATCGTGTCATGCCTGTCATGCGTCCGGAATTAATATCGCTCCAGTTGATATAGTGTAAATTCGACAAATAGAGCCCCGTACCTAGTTGTCTTAAAATATCGGATTGCTTTAGAGTTCCAGCTCTAAGTTGCAATGCACGTGGGGATTCGCCTGGATTGGCAAAGTTACTTTGTAAATTGAACTCTTGAGCTGTTGCGGAACTAGTTAATAAATTTTTCAGTTTTCCATTTTCGATCAAAGTGATTTGTGAAGGAACTTGTTCGCCCAATGAATTAAACTTGGGGACAAATCCCGATTCGAAATTTTCGGTCAGCGTGATTTTTTCAGACCACGTTTTTTGTTGATCAATTAATAACTTAATAGGTGATCGTCCTTGTTGATAAGCGGCCTGACTGAGGCCGCCCCAAGACATTGTACCCATAATTTCATTCACAGCCATCGGCTCTAAATAAACATTGTATTTTCCGCGAGGAACCACTTTTGTTTCACGCATTAATAATTGCAGTTTGTTTTTAGTGCTTTGCGCTTTCGACTGGAAAGATTCTAAGTTCCATTCAGTAGCTGAGTAAAAACCCTTAGCCGCTTTCGGGCCGTTATAAATTGAATAATCAAAAAAGAAGTAATCATTTTCAAAGTAATGAAATTGACCTTTGGAATTTGCTGAAACCTGACGAAGCGGGCCTGAACACCAAAGACCTGCCAAGTCGCAATCCGAAAAAATTTCGCTAATCGCTTGGATGATTTCCGAGTCGGATGGGCGCGGGACTTTTTTGATGGTTTCCGTTTGTCCACCGTTTGTCATAGCGACATACTGTGGGTTGATATCTGTCATTGGTAATTGCGTACGAGCCAATTCAATACAAGACTGCGCTTGATTGAAATCTGTTTCAAGATCACAGGTCAGATTAAATGTTTGCTTGATCAAGCGCTGTTCGCTTTGGTAAGTCAAAGTCAATTCATGTTGATTCACATTGGTGTTTTGGCGTACTTTCGCACCATTGAAGCGAACGAAAAAACTTTCTTCTGAATGTAAAAACAAAGCGACTTCTTCATTTTGTTTTAAAAGACTAAATATTTTTTGTGATAGATTTTGAATATAATTTTTCATACTAGCCTCCGAAGATCTCGATATTTTTAAAATGGGCATAAGGCGAAGAATGTCCTACGCGAATAATTTGGCTGGGTTCGCCTTTACCGCAATATGGTGATCCATAGGTTTCAACAGTATCTGGACGAGTCAAGCCCACCAGTGAATTCCAGAATGGAACAGTAACTCCGCGATAGTTCGGATTTTTTAAAATTTCAGTCATACGACCATTTTCAATTCGGCGAGCGTATTCGCACCCAAATTGAAATTTACGGCGATAGTCATCGATCGACCAAGATCGGTTCGCGAACATGATAACACCTTTTTCAATACCAGCGATCATTTCGTCCAAAGACTGTGTGCCGCCTTCTAGGTTGATATTGGCCATGCGATCGATGGGTGCTCGATTCCACGAACTGGATCTGGAGTTGGCCACACCCGGTATTTTCGAACGAAATTGACTTTCCAAACTGCCAAGACCTGCTACGAGTTGACCATTTTTGATGAGATATTTTTTCTCGGAAGGATTTCCGACTTCGTCAAATTGATAGCTGGCTAATTCACCCGAAGAAAACGGATCGAAGACAACGTTCATCATCGGACTGCCGTATTGTAATTTTCCAAAATCTTGAGGTTGCACAAAACTCCAACCTGCAAAATTACGTTCATCACCTAAGATACGATCCAATTCAAGGGGGTGACCAATCGATTCGTGAATCTGCAATAACATTTGATCGGGTGCTAAAATCAGATCACAAGTTTCATCGGGACAATTTTTAGCCGCTAGCAATTCGACAGCTTCTTTGGAAATCACAGCGGCTTCTGATAAAGCAGAATCCAGATTGAAATATTCGGCACCGATTTGCTGACAGTTCCCACGTCCGCCGTGCAAAGTTCGTGTTTGCGTGTCTTTGTCGTCTTGGGCCGTAGCCATCATCGAATTGATCACGATATTAAAGTTTTGATGAATATCGGCGCCTGCTGATGAAAAATAAATTTGATCACACTCGATCAACATCGCATCGGATACGGTGTTGATAATTTTTGAATGAGATTTTAAATGTTCCGAAGTCTTTTTCAGATAATCGTAAATTTCTGCAACGGATAATTGATCTAAATCTTTTTGCCGCCCAGAAATATATTCGCCTTTCGAGGGAGGACGAACAGATAGATCAAAACGAGTGACGGCATGCTTTTGCGCGGCCTCTGTCATTTGCAAGGCTTTGGTAAAAGCGTGTTTAATTCCGCTTTCAGTTAATTCGCAAGTGGCACCATAACCGATGTGCCCGTTTTTCATAACTTCAATTAATAAACCGGCATCATGAAAACTGCTGAGTGTATCTGGTTTACCATTTCTGACGCTGTAGTCTTGTGTTTTTTCGTGAACCATTTTAAAGGCCACAAAGTCAGCGCTGTTTTTATATTTTTGAAATTGATGACGGACTAAATCGATTTGATTTTTTTGTATTTGCATAGGTGAAAGTTATAGTTCATCTTATTTAAATGAGCAAAAAAAGAGATGATTTTTTGTTAAATCATTGGCCAAAATATCCTGAAACCCCACGTGGAGCGCTTAAATTTGGTCGCGTGCATCAAATGCGCCTAGGAGTCCAAAACATTTCCGACTGGAAATACAAAGATTTGCCAGATTTCAAAGCGGAAGACATTTTGGCGGACGGGGATTTGATAGCGGTCATGCCTCTATCCCAGTTTATTTTATTGGCTCCGAATTTGACGAATAAATCCAGTTTTTACAAAGTCGAGGACGATCCTTGGTTGCGCATCAAAAGTTGGAATGAATTTCTTCAGCATGTCCGTCAATTTTTTAAAGAAAAACGCTTTCTGGATGTGAAAACGAATACGCTCGTAGAATGTCCCGGAACAGAACCGACACTGGAAGTTTTCAGAACAGAATTTCAATTAGAGTCAAAAACGAAAACTTACTTTTTGCCAACATCTCCTGAATTGAATTTAAAGAAAATTTTATCAGCAGGAGCTGAAAGAATCTTTGAAATTGCACCGGTTTTTCGAAATGGGGAACTGACCGATCGTCATCAGTTTGAATTTTTGATGATCGAATGGTATCGCGCTTTTGCGGGATTGCATACGATCAAACACGATGTGATCGAGCTGATTGAGTATTTATCCGATCAATTGCGTGTCGAACGGCCGAAAGAAGTTTTAACATTCACGGTTTCTGATTTATTTAAACAATATTGTCAGTTTGAGTTCAAACCGGAAACAACAGCCGAAGAACTTAAAAATCTAGCACAAAAATTGAATGTGGATGTTCAATCGGCACAGACAATTGATGATTATTTTTATTTGATTTTTATGGATAAAATTGAATATCAGTGGCCAGCAGATCGTTTAGTTTTTGTAGAAAAATATCCTCCTTACCAAGCTGCACTAGCTCGTATTGGTGCGGATGGCTGGGCGGAACGATTTGAAGTTTATTGGAACGGTCTAGAGCTAGGAAATGCTTTTCATGAACTGAACAATCCCCAAATTCAGCGTCAACGTGCCGAAGAAGATTTGCAAAAAAAGAAACTGGCAGGAAAAAGTGATATTCGTTTGGACGAAGAATTTTTTCAGGCCTTGGAATTCGGTTTACCACCCAGCAGTGGAATTGCAATGGGGCTAGAGCGAATTTATATGGCACTGAAAAAAATTAACCGCATTTCTGCGGTTAAATAGAGAACTCAATTTAAATAATAAAACTACGAAGAACTAAGAACCCTTGTTCAAAGAATCTTTTAATTCTTTGCCAACTTTAAAAAACGGCAGCTTCTTTTCTTCGACTGAAATAACTTCGCCTGTGCGTGGGTTACGTCCTTTATAGGAATCATATTCACGATTGACGAAAGAACCAAATCCACGAATTTCGATACGATCATCTTTCATTAAAGCTTCCACCATTGTATCAAAAATAGTGTTCACAATAGCTTCGGCTTTAACACGAGTAATACCGGCTTTTTCTGAAACTAAATTAATTAAATCTGCCTTTGTCATGAAAAATCACTCCTTTGGTGCTTGATCGTAACATATCGAAATCATTGTTATTATGGCAAAATGATTAGCCGCTTTGCAAGGTTAAATTCAGTGAAATCCAGGTGGGTATCAATATAGTCGAGGTGATTACTTTCCAGTCGCTCTGCGTTGCTTAAAAGTTCCTCTTTTTTCTAAGATTTGTTCATAAGACGTTAACAGGGTGTCGATCATTTTTTGTCGATTAAACACTTTTAAAACTTTTAATCGTGCGGCTTCGCCAATTTGTAAATAATTTTCTTTGGATTGCAGAATTTGATCCAATAATTCAGATAAAGTTTGATCATCGGCGGGACGAACTAAAAAACCGTCTTTGCCATCTTCGATGACTTCCGAAATCGGGCTCAGTTCAGATCCAATGACGACTTTTTTCTGTGCCATCGCTTCAATCAGGCTGGGTTCTAATCCCGTGGATTGCGAACTAAGGTCGACGTAAATGGTCGAAGCCAAAATCGAATTAATCACTTCTTCGGCGTCGACTTGGCCAGGCATTAAAACACGACTGCCCAGGACCAGTTTTAACATTTGGTATTCAACGTCTTTCCAGCGAGGTCCGTTCCCCAGAATGATCAAATAAGTGTTCGAATTTTTTAAAACAATTTTTTCAAAAGCTTTCAGCAACGGTCTGAGTTCAAAAGAATTTGAAAAATTAGAAATCGCCAGAATAATTTCGGCGTCATCCGGAATTTGTAGTTTTAATTTATAGCTGCCGGATTCGCTTTTAGGAGTTAAATCACCTAAATTAATTCCATAAGGCACAGTGTACGTATGATAATCCGGATACAGATAATAACGTTCCAGCAACATCCGCTGCTGAGGTGTTGTTGTGAAAACGCCATCAGCCGTTTCCAGCAAAGCCCGATCATGTAAAAAATAATTCCTGAAAAATTTAAATATTAATTTTGAAAAAGTTTTGATTTGGGAATTCAACGAGCCATCATTTTCAATCAAAGTTGAAAATAATTCGGCCATGCGAATAGCTTCGACGTCATAGGCCACTGCGACTTGAAAGTTTTTTTTGTGCCGACCAATTTTAGCAGCGCTTTCATCTAGGCTGTGCACCAAATCAAAAGGTTTTTCTTGGTGCAGTTGAATAAATTTTTTATGAGCCGCATCTGGAAAGCGCAACATTTTGTACTGAGGAGAACCATCATAAAGGTAAAAGGCTCGAATCCCATCACGATAAACTTCGGCTTTTTTGATCGGGCTGCTGGTGGATATAATAGTGACATCATGTCCACGATCCGTTAATCCGCGAGCCAGTGGCCACAGCAATCCTGTGTCGCCAGCGCGACTCTGAATTTGAATTTTATGACCGATAAGACATATTCTCATAGCTTAGTTGTGCTCTTTTTTGTTGCTGCAGTTGTACAAATAATCTGTTCAACTCATTCATCTTATTTTCTAAACAATCACGAAGTAAATGTCTATTTTTCGAGAAGTCCAAGTTTTCAAATATTTTATCAAAATCTTGTGAAAGTGTATCGCTGCTGTTGGGGTGGATAATGACATTTTGTCGATTTCGCCAAAAATCAGCTAAACCGCTAGCCTGAGACTCAGATAAAACAAGCAATTGATCCAAGTCCAATGACTGTTGAATTTGGTCAGCCAGTAAAACGGGATGTAACTGCAAATGATTCAACTGAACAGCCGTCTTGTGCTGTTCAATCAGATCGGTCAGATTATCCGGCTCGATCATTACACGGTATTTTTTAAACAAGGGATTCTGCTGGATAAAACCTGACCACTGCCGACGAATTTGGATATGGCTGTATTTTGATTTTAAATATGTGGCATTAATCACGACAGATTCATCCAAATGATTTTTTAAATTCAATAGTTCCTGAAATTGATGAAAAACGGGAACGACCCATTGAAATGTAGATTTTTTAAATTTATTTTTTTTGACGATATTGGCAGTAGGGAAAACTGGTAAAATCCATTTTTTTTGACGAAAGAAACGCAAATTTTTGATCGCAACAGCTTCTGAAGTTGAAAGGGCATCAAAAATTTGTAACTGTTTTTGAATCAGCGGATTTGGAACTGCAGAAAACAAATTGGTTTCGAATGTTGAAATGACAATCGGTTTTTGTAGGGATTTAGCCAACAGTAAAAGTAAAAAATTTTTGACCTTGATCGGTAGACTGTCAGTTATAAAGTAAATCAAGTCATACTGATTTAATAACAAACGTGCCGGATGAGACTGTGTCGACCATTCGACAGTATGATTTAATTTTTCAAGTTCAGTAACAATCAATTGAGCTTGTTTTTCAAGATCATATTTTTTTTGCTGAACTTGAATCAAAATTTTCATGAATTATTTTTTCTCGAATCCAAAAGCCTTAAAAATGCGATCAATATTTTTTCTGTTGGCATCTGGGATATTTCGTAGCGGCAGGTCCGCAGCAATAATCCATTCCAGTTCAGTATGGTGTTTGGCTTTTGGTTCGCCTTTCCAAAAAAGGACTTCGTAAAATAAAATGACAATGCCCACATCGCCGTAACTATGGGTGCAGGCAATTTTTAATTCGCCGATTTCAGCGTCGATACCCAATTCTTCTTGAAGTTCACGTTTTAATGCATACTCAGGCGATTCACCCAATTCGATTTTGCCACCGGGAAATTCCCACAAACCACCCAAAGTGTGTGTTTCGGGACGTTGACCAACCAGAACCTGTTGGCCTTTTTTAAGGATGCCAGCGACAACTGGAATCCAATTTTTTTTATTTTTCGGCTTGCGCCTTTCCTCGTTTGACAACTTCTGCAACCTTTCTGAAAAAGAAGGGGCCCTCAAAGACCAAAGCAGAATAAACCTGCACAAGATCTGCACCCATATCTATTCTTTCAAAAACATCTTGTGCTGTCATCACTCCACCTGCAGAAATAATTAATTTTTTTTCTTTTTGTTTTTTGCAAACTTCTGCGGCAATTTTCAGGGCTTTTTTAGATAAAGTTTGTAAGGGCTTACCAGAAACTCCGCCTTCTTTAGAGTAAAAGTCCAAGTTTTCGCGCGAGAGTGTCGTATTGGTTAAAATAAAGCCGTCAAAATCAAAATCACACGCTGTTTGCAAAACTGTTTCTAGTTCCTCGGTTTGCAAATCAGGACTGATTTTAAGAAGTAAAGGTTTCGTATTTAATCCCAGCTCTTGACGTGATTTTTGGATGGGATTTAAAAAGTTTGCTAAATTATCCTTTTGTGCAAGATCACGCAATCCTGATGTATTGGGACTGCTAATGTTAACAACAAAGCCATCGGCAAGATCTTTGAATCGTTCCAGCAAGAAAATATAATCCTTGTGGGCTTCGTTGTTAGGGGTCACTCGGTTTTTTCCGATATTCACAAAAACAGGTGTCGTCGAGTGTTCTTTGAAATTGCGAAGGTTGTAAAAAGCTTCGTCGGCACCTGCCGATGGAAAACCCATTTTATTCCACAAAGACATGGTTTTAATATCGCGACCAATAATCGGGCCTGGATTTGGTTTTTGTGGCAATGGAGTTACGGTTCCCATTTCCAGAAATCCGCAGCCCATGTTTTCCCAATCTTTCAAATGGTCGCCGTCTTTGTCCATGCCACCTGCAATTCCCAGGCGATTTTTAAAAAATAAATTTTTAAACTGAAACGAATTCCAAACCGGAGTCGGTGTCGAACAAAAAAGGCTCGCGACCTTCAGTCCGTAAGGACTTATTTCGTGAGCCCATTTTGCTGGTATGAATAACCAAGGCTTTCGCATTAGCGTGGATATAATCCGCGAAGTAGCATCGCCTTTTCAAGACGTTGAATCGAAACAGCCATAGCTGCTGAACGCATGTCGACATTTTTCTCGTCGCGAAATTTATAAACACCATCAAAAGCTTTCAGGATAACACCTTTTAATTTGTTATCGATATCAGCTTCGTCCCAGAAGAAAGACATAATATCTTGAACCCATTCAAAATAAGAAACGATCACGCCACCGCCATTGGCAATAACGTCAGGTGCGATAAAAATTCCACGTTGAGTAAGGATTTTTGTCGCTGCATTTGTCACAGGTCCATTCGCGCCTTCGACGATCATTTTTGCTTTAATTTTTTCCGCATTATGAGTATCGATTTGGCCTTCAAGAGCACACGGCAATAAAGCATCACATTCAAGCTCGAGTAATTCAGCATTTGAAATTTTTTGAGCTTTTGAATAACCCGCTAAAGATTTATTTTGTTTTACGTATTCAATCATTTCAGGAATGTTCAAGCCGTCACCATTAAAGTAACCACCAGAAACATCACTGACTGCAATAATACGTGCGCCGCGTTCTGCTGCAAATTTTGAAGCAAAAGATCCCACGTTACCAAAACCTTGGACAACGATTTTTGAACCTTGCATTTTCATGCCCTTCATTTCCATAGCGCGTTCACAAACGTAAATAACACCTAAACCAGTGGCATGATTGCGTCCTAATGAACCACCGATTTCAACTGGTTTTCCAGTGACAACTCCTGGTTGTGCATAGCCACCTTGTTCCTGAGAATAAGTATCCATGAACCATGCCATTGTTTGTGGATCTGTTCCCACATCCGGTGCTGGGATATCTTTTGTAGGTCCAACGAAATGAGAAATTTCAGAAGTATAACGACGAGTCAGACCTTGTTTTTCTGCGCGTGAAAGTTTTGTTGGATCTACGCAGATACCACCTTTAGCTCCACCCAAAGGTAAACCTAAAACTGAATTTTTAAATGTCATCAAAGCGGCAAGGCCAACAACTTCTGGAAGGTCCACATTTTGGTGATAACGAATTCCACCTTTGTAGGGTCCTAGTGTGGCATTGTACTGAACACGGTAACCAGTGAAAACTTTGACAGATTGATCATCCATACGAACAGGAACAGAAACTGTAATACAACGACGCGGTTTTGTTAAGCGCTCGAGGATGTTAGGATCGCAATTAATAATTTTTGCAGCTTCTTTCATGGTCGTTAAAGCGTTTTGAAAAAGTGGACCATTTAAATGAGCTTCAGAGTGTGGATTCAAATTATCATGAACTGGCATGTTTTTTCTCCTTAATTAGAACTGACTTTGTTAACAGTTCGCCTTTTACATTCAGATCGAACTAGTGTAAAAAAACACCTATGAACTGTCGAGTAAAAACACTATTTTGGGGGCTTGTGTTGCTCTCTGCCATAGCTCTGGCAGAGGTTAAAACATCCGATTCGGTCGTTCTGTCGTCTTATCCGAAATTGATCCTGGGCCTTATGTCTAGTGGCGGGCGTTGGCAGCCTGTTAATCAGGCGACTTCAGAATGTAAGCTTACTTTTTCATCACCGCAATTGCTTCCTGACAAGTGTTTATTGGATAAGGGCTGGAACATTCTGGAAGATTTTAAAAGTAAACTTTTGTTTGATTTTGACATTTCCGATCACAAAAAATTTCAGCGACTGACTTTTATAGCAGGTTCAACATATCAGATTCGGACTTTGTTGGCGTTGCAATCGGATCAAAAACGTCCGCTGGTGATTTTACGTTTAGGTGTTCATGGCAACGTGGATGAATTTTTAGCTGAGCGATTTTTATTGAGAATGTATTACCAAGATTTAGGTTATCATGTTCTGGCAATTGAAAGCACAACCAGCCATGGTTATCTGTCGATCAATTCTGAATTTTCAATTGGGGCTGTCGAAGAAGCATTGCAAACTTTGTATATTCTTAAGTCGATCCAATCCAATCAAGTCAGTTGGACTTCGCAAGTCACAGATATTTATTTGGCCGGAGTGAGTTTATCGGGTGCGGGTATTTTATTAGCCAGTTACCTTGATGAGAACATGAAACATCAAATCAAACGCACGCAGCTTTTTTGTCCGCTGGTGCAAATGGAAGAAACTTTTCGTTATCATTTTCAGACGGGAATCAAGACTGCGGCCTTAGATTTTTGGAATGCTCGACGACTGAAGGAATTAAAAAATAAAAATCCAAAACTTGATTTAGATTTGTGGCCGATGCTGTTGGATTTTAAACCACGATTTGTGCCAGTTGTGTTTGATTGGCTGAATCAAACACATGCAAAGCCAGCTCTGAATTTAGAAATATTTAAAAAAGATTTTCCAGATTTAAAGTGGCCCAAAGATTTTGTAAATCATTTAGAAAACTCCCAAAACTGGTCGCAGTTGAATCAAATTCAAAAATTTTATTTTCAAACGCGTTCGCCGATCGCAGTCACTTGGACAGCGAACGACCCGTTGGTCGTAAATTCGTTGAATTCAGATTGGTTATTATCGCAAAAACAACAGGGGAAATTGACCCACATTCAAATGACTGAACTGAAAGGTCTACATTGTGCCATTGCAGGTGAATATCAATGGCCCTTCTTGGTTGAATATTTTCGACGCCAGTTAAAATAAATTATTGACCCGTAAATATCGGACTGCGTTTTTCCTGAATCGCCCTTAAGGCCTCGAAGTGGTCGGCGGTTCTTTGGGTGATTCCCTGATAGGCTGCCAGCAGATCTAAACTGGTTTGTAGATCATTCAAATAAGAAACACGCATCGCTTTTTTAGCCATTTGCACAGCAATCGGCGCGTTGGCTGCGATTTGGTCCGCCATTTTTTGTGTGGCTGAATGTAAATCATTTTCGGCGACAAGTTGATTGAGTAAACCCATTTGCAAAGCTTCGGATCCTTTGACAGTTCGACCGGTCAAAGTCATTTCCATGGCTTTCGCAAAGCCAATGACTCTTTGTAAAAAAAATGTTCCGCCATCGCCAGGAATTAAACCAATTTTAACAAAGCTTTCTAAAAATTTTGAATTGTCAGTGCCGATTCGTAAATCACACATGCAGGCCAGATCACAGCCAGCCCCTGCCGCAGCTCCGTTCACAGCGGCGATGATCGGTTTGGTAAAGCTGTCCATAGCTTTGGAAATTCTTTGAATG
>DALYIB010000046.1:13207-14451 GCA_031970595.1 Pseudobdellovibrio sp. | reverse complement strand
TTTTTTCCATTGATCAGCTGATTTTAAATTTTTATTAGCAGAATCATCCACCGGCGGAGTTTGATTCGATACCGTTTGTGGCTGTTGATAATTCGAAACTACTGGCTTGTGATTTAAAACGTCTGAATCATTTTCCATTTTTAAATCTGCTTTACCCGTAGAAACATATGATTTCGCTTTGACACGTGAATCACGGCGATTTTGTGCTGTTGATTTTTTATCGTTTTTTTGAGCCGTTTCTTTTTTAGCTGTTTTAGCCTCTTTTTTATTTTTTTCTGACGGCTTGGCTGTATTTTTAGATTGTCCCGCTACTGAATTTGTTCCAGCGACCGCTTCTTCTTCAAGCTCAGTTGATGTACGCTCAACATCACGACCGTTTAAACTAAAGCCCGCTTTCACAGATTTGGCTTTGGCCATTTCATAATTAATTCGATTCATCTCAGTCTGAGACGTTTTCGTTGAAGGATTACGAAGGGTCATAAATAAACCCGAGAAAACAACTGCAAATACCCCAGTTAAAACAAGCACTGTTCTTTCCTGTGTTGATAATTGTGATCCCATAAATGCCTCCTGATAACATTCTATAAAGCACTCTTTGGACCAAGTTGGCATTTCCAGAACCGCTATATATAAATAGACAGTGACTAAATGAGACAAATTCAAATCAGACGCAAAAATGTCACGGGACGCCTCGCAACTGTCAATAATCTAGACAATCTAGGGTAAGGACTTATTTAGGATTATACGGGCAGCTACCAACCCGTGGACCCACTCGGGTTGGAAAATCACGACATGTATCAGGTCGTTTTTCATAGACAGTACACAGGCGTGTTTTCGAGTCTAAGAAATAGCAATCATCGTTCGATTTCTGAGTTAGCATGAACAAATCAGTCCCCTCGCGGTACGAACTAATAATGCCTTCTTTTTTTAATCGTTTGGCTACTTTTTTGATGGAATTTTCAAGTTCGTCCACATCCGTTAAACCCAAACGAACCAAATCCGAAGATTTAATTTCGACAGGCATCATACAACAAGAACCTTTGCACGTAGTGCAAAGGCCATTTTGATATTTTCTCCAAGTACTGGGACGATCTTTATCGATAAGCATATCAATTATGTTTTCGGCGTTTGATCATCGCCTTCGGCTTTGGGCATAAAATTGAAACCTAATTTTTTAGTAACACCATTTTCAGGATCATTCTGTCGATCAAATTCCGCATTACGCAAGCGAAATTTAATTTTGG
>DALYIB010000046.1:0-13197 GCA_031970595.1 Pseudobdellovibrio sp. | reverse complement strand
TTTTCAATAATAACTCGCGGATCCAAAGAATGACTGTCGATAACCACCACATTACGTGTTGATTCGGCTGTGACTAAATTAGAATCCCAAATAGTTGAAATATAAATCACTAAACTTCCAATAATTTGTGACAGTACTAAAGAAACTAAAATCAATGTCGTCAAGCTGACGAGAGGTTTCACCTTTTCAAATCTGGCTTTTTCTAAAATTTCAAATTTATTGGCTAACGACAATTGATAAGCTTCTGCCTTAGTTAGATTTTCAGAGACTTCTTTGTATTTAGTAAATTCAATCTCGGTTTTCTTTTTCAGCTCTTCAAAAGTTTGTGCAGCCATAGGAATTGATTTAGCTTGCTGAGTGACACGATCAATGGCCGCTTGTGTTTGGCCAATCTTAGCCAGCAACATATCATTTTCAATTTTTAAAGCTTGAATGCGTCCACCATTTCCATACAGCTGACTTTCACGTTTTTGAGAGCCACCTGATAAAACGTTGATCATCTTGTTGTTTTCAGAAATTTTCATCTGATATTCATTTTTACGAACCATTAATTCAGAAATGTATTCACCCACTTTGTCTTTTGAACTGAGTGAAATTAAATTTTCTGGTTTATTTTGAAATTCAGCTAATTTTTTATTTAATCCTTCAAGCTCCGAATTAATAATGACTTTTTGCTGATTTAAAAAAGATTGAATTTTATTGAGCTCTTCTGTTTCTTTATTTTTCAAAGTCTCTTGTGTCAGCTTTAAAACTAAATTCGTCATAAACAGAGATAATTCCTTAGAATCCGAAGACGTCGAAATTTCTAACTCATAGTCAGAAGTTACTTTGAAAGTCAGCATCGATTCAATTCGGCGATAAACGGCGACCTCATCAATTTGCTTAAGTTCAGAAGCATTTTTAATATTTAAAATATTTTTGATAAAAAGCTTTTGCCCTTCTTTTTCAGATAAAGTCAAAGCTGAGTTATTTGTTGGATCTATACTTTTTTGAACAAGTATCTGATAAAACTCTGTCGTTTTTAAGTATTCCAAATACTTTTGGATCGCCGAATTCGATTTTTTAGCTTCGTTCAGCTTGATACTAGATCCTGTCATAGCTTGTTGGACAAATGATTGTAAAGAACTGTTCTGGCCATCATTCACAATCAAACTGGCTGTGGACACGAATGGAACTTTAAACGCATAAAAAGCCGAAGAAATCGCCGTTAGCAGAACAAACAGCAATATAAAGAGTGGCCAATTTTGAATAAAAATCTTTGAGATCTGTTTTAAAGACAGCTCTTGCGTAATCTGTTTCGTAGTATTTTCGATTTGACCGATTTCACTCATATAATCCCCGCGCTGTATATACATAGTTGATTTCAGTCATTTTCTCTACAGACAGATACGAACCCAGCTAAATAGTAAGAACCTTTGTTAAATTTACAAATAACAGCGACTGTTTTTGTCAAAAGATTGAACGATGGCTCTAGTACCCGTAAATCGCTTTTTGGCAAAGTGTCTAAAGTTTTGACGAAATAGTGTCTCATAATGATGAAAACCCTATGGAACGATTGTTGCCTTGTTAAATGCCAAAGAGGTGAAAGTATGAACACAAAGAAACTATTATTACCGTTTTTAGCATTTCAGATGACGTTTGCACAAATGTTACAAGCACAAGAAACAGAACTTAAAAGCAACGAATCATCTGCAACTGAAAAAAGCGCTGATGCTTCTGCCTCGAGTTCACAACAAACAATCGAACAGATTTCAAAAGCCGCTGATAAGGTCTGGAACGAGTTTAACTCGGCCCTTAAAACAGCCAGCCTCAGCACGCGTATCAATGCTCCAACCCAAGCGATCTCGAAAGGTCTTAATGTGGGTGGCGGATACCGTATTGAATCAAATATGTCATTAGGTGGAAAATATTCAGGAGTCGACGTTTGGGAAATCAACGCATCTGTTTATCCTGAATTATTTGGAATGGAAAATACTTCAGGTATTGGCGTCGGCGTAAGCATTGGTCGTCAAGTTACTTTTATTCAACAGTTTAATACTCGAATGGAATCCCTATTACGAGTTCCTTATGATCCCATCACTAAATTACCAACAAAGTCTGAAGTATTTTTTAAGACAACAAAAAACCGTGAAACACAACAACCTGAATATGTGATCAAAGATGGCGATTTTATCGCTTTCCGTGCACCTATGACGTTGTCATTAGGTAAAGGATTCAGTCACATCGCAAGCAACTTGGGATTAGACGTTGGATTGAATTACGTAATGTCCGGTGAATTTGATGTGCATGTTTTCAGAATGAAAAACAATCAGGTTCGCGTTAAATTAATGGCGATCACAGATAATACAGCGACAGCTTCGATTGGGTTAAACCTAGTTGGTTTTAGCGGTATTGGTAAAATCGTTATGAAACGCGTGATCGACTTGAATTTGATGAATGTCGTCATGAGCACTCAAGATTCTGATATGTTTATCGCTGATTATATTTTCAACTTAAATCAACCGGAATCAAGAGACCTTTACGATCAGTTTGTCGGTCATAAAATGCGTTTAGTGAATTCTGATGCATTAGGTATTCAATCTAAAATCGCTAATTTTTTCGCAGAAAAAAGAACGATTCAAAATCATTTGATGGGTGATTTAGCTGCGATCAATGAAATTTCCAAAGAAGACTCTACAAAATCAGCTGACCAAAAGCGGGTCATTCGTGTGAGCTCGGGACAAAATAAAACTCACAGTGATTCAAAAGGTCTATCGATCAATTTGTTCAAAGTCTTAAAAGCCGCTTCGCAAGAAACAAAATCACTTTCTAAGGCCACTTTACATGCATCGGATGACCACAATAAAAACAATAAATATTTATTGGAAACATTAAGCAGAAACTATTCCTACAAATTCTTCTGGTTGTGGGGCGAGCGTGACTTTAATACAACGAATCTCTTGTTATCTGCTAATGATAAATTTCAACCGACAAATGTTCTTGGCTTCCAAATCAGCCGTGTCAAAGAAGACTCAGCGATGACTTCCGAAGAATATAAAGAGCTTCAACAACGCTTCAACGTGATTTTACCAGAAGCGATGAGAAAAGATTTAGTATGGCCTAAATGGGATTTTTCAAAAAAGAATTCTGTTAACAACGTTTACGTTGAAAATACAATCTTGTTCACAGACAACTTGTTCAAAGCAGATATGCAGATAACGCCTGAAAAAATTAAATCGGAACTGGATTTAATCATCAGAAGCTATGGTAAATTTAAGTCACAGCCAATGAATATTACTCAAGACGCCGAAACTCGTGATCCACGCCTAGAGGCTTTCAATCGCGGGAACTATTCTGAAGCCTATACAGACTCTTGGGAAAAATACGTGATTCCATCCCAATTAGGTGTTGTATTGAATGCCGCTTATACTGCTGAAGACAGATACAAAGCCTACCAATACTTGATGACCAATGTTCCATTGTTCTCTGAAATCAATGGTATGTTGTTGATGCGCTTGATTCCGCAAGAACATCTAGCTGATGTAGTTCTTGGCAAGTTAGCTTTATCTGCTAAAAATCAACAAGCGGCTGAGGTTTACTTTCCATCTAAACAAAAATACGAAACCACTAATGTGTTCCGAGATATCGTCTACCAAACAAACTTTATCTTGAATCGAACTTACGATCTACGTAACTACATGAAAGAAGATGGCAGCATCTACAGTATCGATGAAGTGCTTTCTCAAAGAACTGCTAAATAGATCCCAGATTAAAATCTGATTTCTAAAAGGCGACTCAAAACGAGTCGCCTTTTTTTATTTTTTATTAAATATTCTGCTTTTGTCTCATAATAAGACTCATTATTGGAACTCGACCAGCCGATAACAAACTGGACTTAAGAACTGACTTAATGTCACAACAAGGAGATATCGTCATGAATACAAATTATGATGCAAACTTAGTTTATCAATTTTTAACTCAAACACCCGAGTCGGCACTTAGAAAAATGTTGATAGATCCTCAATTTTCGCAAGATCATTTTAATATGCTGATTAAAATACTGCGCGCTGGAGGCGAGGATCAATTTTGCAAGCATTTTTACAATGCGGATTACCCAAAAGCCAAATTCAACGCCAAAGAAATCGGATTAAAAGAGACTTTCTGGGCAACATGTATTAATACTTTGAATCAACATGGACTCCTCTCGCCAGCACAAAAAGTTGCAGCTTAATTCAGATCTTGGTTTTTTAAACCAACTAGATCGCTTTGATATTCTGATTCCGTTCATCCATTTTGAAAAATATTTAATGATGGAGCTAGAAAGAAGGAATATCAAAGTTTATTACCAACATTCACGGTTGCTAATTACAGCACCTGTGAATGAACGGCCGATCTGGGCTCAAGATTGGTGGCCCTCGTGTCAGATCCTATCTGATTTTTCTGAAGCAATTGATTTTCTAAAATCACAAAAAAATCTTGGGATCTATTATCAAACGGAATCAGATAACCTCAGTAAGCGGATCCAGAATAGGATTAAAAATATTCCTTTAAAAAGAATTGACTATAAAGTTCCTCATCCTTTCAATTTTAAATTTTACACTTATACAACAATTCAGGATCAAGTTTTGTTTTGCGCACAGCCGTTTCAAAGATTTCCCTTCGGATGGCATGAGTTTAACGAAGACAAACAAACTCCGCCGAACAGAGCCTATTTAAAATTATGGGAGCTTTTATCGATTTATAATATTGTCCCCCAACGAGGCAGCAAGGTCATCGAAATTGGCGCCAGCCCTGGCGGCTGGAGCTGGGTACTGAGTCAATTCGCTGCCGAAGTACACACTTTTGACCGGGCCCCTTTAGATCCTAAATTGAGTCCCATTAGAAATATTCATCATCACATTGGCGATGCCTTTAAAATTCCTTTTGAGCAATATCAACAATGTGACTGGTTTTTTTCGGATTTAATTTGCACACCCGAGAAACTGTATGAAACAATTAACCTATGGATGAAGCACAGTCGCATCCAAAACTTTGTCTGCACGATCAAGTTTAAAGGGGACTGTGATTTTGATATAATGAATCAGTTCTTGCAAATACCTGGTTCGCAAATCATTCATTTGTATCAAAATAAAAACGAAGTCACATGGATAAGGACCGCGGAATGAGCCAATCACAATTTTTTAATCCCATATCGGATCTAGAAAAAAGTGATATCTTATCATCCGTTTGCCGACAGAAAAAATTATGTATTGTTAAATTGCTAGATCGTTTTTACAAGGTCCATTTTATTAAAAAAAATGATCAGTTTATCTTTATAGAAAAAACAAACTTATTTAAAGTCACACAAGAAAAAGTTATTATTCAATTTGAGCACCAAGGTGATCAGTATTTTTTTCAAAGCATCGCTAGTTCGAACGAGGATTTTTTTGAAGTACAACCTCCAGAAAAAATGTTTAAAATTCAAAGGCGCAATGATTTTCGCGTGACTATTCCTGGAGCTATTCGACCTGAGCTCAGTTTGTTAACTTATCCGGATTTAAAAACTGAACTCGTCGATATTAGCCTGGGTGGTATCAAACTCATCATCAAGACTCAATTTGCTTTGGAAATTGTTATCGATCAACTACTGAGCATCCGCATCAAGGTGATGGATTTTGAAGAATCTGATCTAAAAGTCGTAGTTAAATTTTCTCAGTTTAATGCCAAAGATAAAATTTTAACATTGGGTTGCCAGTTTAATGAATTAGATGTCACACAGACTTCTACACTGAGAAATACTTTAATTCAGATTGATCGAATTTTACGTGGCAAGAGTGATGACGACCTGTAGGGCTCCAGCAGCAAATAATACGAATAAAATCGATAATTTTCTAAAACGCCATAGCGATAAAAATGATAAAATGAAAATAATCCAAAATGTGGGATGAGAAACTTCGGTTAAATTCATTTTATACACAGTCACTGCAATACATCCAACAACTGCAGCTGTAGAGCCAAATAAAAACGGTTTTACCCATTTCTGCTTTTTAAACCAATTCAAGGCCGGAATAAACCATGTCGAAATATGTAAAAAGGGTGGCAAAAATAATCCGATTGTTGCTACAAAAGCACCGCTGAGGCCAGCCATTTTATATCCCATAAAAGTCGTTGATATTGTGACCGGTCCCGGAGTCATTTGGCCGAAAGTCACTGCATCGTTGAAAACGGATAACGACAACCAATGAAATTTCTCGACAAAGTCGCTTTGAAAAAAAGGGAAAACAGCCAACCCTGTTCCAAACACAAGTGCTCCCGCCATAAAGCAGGATTTAAAAATAGGAAATAATCTGTCTGCATCAGCTAGTAATATAAAGGGCGCTATGGACAAAGTGTGACGACTAGTCAAACGACGATCATACAAAACCCACAACGCACCAAAGCCCACAATCAGTAAACTTTCAGGAACCCATTTATTAAAAAATAAAATGGCTGCCAAAACCATCATTAACCAAAAATGAATACTTTTTTGATAGGGCTTTAATAAAGGTCTTAAGCTGATGAGGATCACTGCTGCGACAGCAAACTGCATTCCTGAAAAAAAGGATTTAATCAAAACAAATTGGGATAACTGCTCATAAAAAATAGCCATCAATAGCATCAAACAAAAAGCCGGAGCGATCAATCCAAAAGCCGCCTTAAAAGCGCCGGATAGACCTTGATTTTTTTTTCCACAAAAAACAGCCATTTGCAGAGCTATAGGCCCCGGCATCGCCTTAATGAGTGTAAAAGCTTGATCAAAATCACTGGCTTCAATGACTTTTCGTTTCTCAACAAACTCTATTCGCATTTGATGAATGAGGGCAAGTGGACCACCAAATCCTGTCGATCCTAAATACAAAAAATAGCGCAGCAATCTATTGTTCACCTTTTTGTTTTTCCTTAAAGCGTATCGTGTACATTTTCAACTCTGAATTAAATTCATCTGTACGCTCTTTCAGATAATCTTCAAAATCTTTTCTTTTCTCGCGAATATCAGCCTCAAACTCATCACGCTGCTGACGCTGCTCAGAATAAAAGTCTCGTCGTTTGACTTCAACTTCTTCGTACATTTCATTTTTCTTTTCTCGTGATACATCTGCTGATTTGATGCTTTCTCGTTGATCTGCTAATTCTTGACTGAGCTGATCGCGTTGTTTTTTTTCGTTTTTTGAATAAGCTTCGCGTATTTTGGTAACTTGATTGTTAAATTGATCTCGTTTTTTCCTGACTAACGAATTGAATTTTTCACGAATATCTTCTGGTGTTCTTTTCTCTTCAGCCATCCACTCTGCATACAAGGCTTTTTCATCATTACGAATCTGAGTATCCGCAGGAATTTCTGAACGTAATTGTTCAAACTGGGATCGATCCGCCGCAAGACTGTACTGACTTTTGTCCAGCATTTGCACAGCATTCTTTTTATCTTCATTTCGCGTAGTAGCGAGTTGGCACGAAGTCATTACACAGAACAAGACTAGACTCAAATACGGTTTCACTCAGCCTCCCTGGATTAGGACTCTTCCGAAAGTGGATTATTCCGATACATGATAGTATGCAGATCGGCTCACACTTTGGCAAAAGAAAACCTCGATGGGACTTTTTTAGTACTCATGCCACGCCGTATTTGGAAATGATTCAATTTAAAATAATAAAATATGCTGTATTATCAACTGTTGTGCAAATGGTCGTTTTTTTTCCAATTGTTTATTGGACGTTTGAAAATTATGAACTTTTTTTACAGCTCATCCCCGTCAGTACAAAACTGACAGAAAACTTACAAGACGAAAAAAAATGGATTTTGTTTTTATATTTAGCTTCCGGGATCGTCATGACATTGGTGAATATTTTCTTTTATTCGCGAATTTTACAAAAATCTGAAGCTAATCTCGAAATGAACGCTTCGTCTGTCGAAGCTCTAGATCAACGTCGCGCTTCTTAATCGATTCGCGTTTATCATGTTCTTTTTTCCCTTTAACCAAAGCTATTTCTAATTTGACTCGTCCGTTTTTAAAATAAATTTTAAGCGGCACACAAGTCAGGCCCTTTTCGCGCTGAGCTCCGTAGATTTTATTGATTTCAGTTTTATTCAATAGCAATTTTCTGAGTCTTTCAGGATGGTGGTTGTTGTAACTGCTGGCTTTGTATTCCGCTATGTGGGCACTTTGCAAATAAGCTTCAAATCCTTTGAACGAAATATAGGAATCTTTGAATTGAATTTTTTTCTCTCGCAATGACTTCACTTCGCTGCCTGTTAAAACCAGGCCGGCTTCAAATGTTTCAATGATGTGATAATCATGACGAGCTTGTTTGTTTTCTTGAATGATTAATATGCTCATGATTGGCCTGTTAAATAAAAATAAAGGTCTTTCAGCTTGGCTGGAGACAGTTCTTCGGCTCGTACTTTATCACTGAGTTTATTTTTTTCAATCCATTTCATTAATAAATCCTTTTCAGAATCCATTAAATTCGATTTCAAAATTCGACGTCTTTGTTGAAAACAGCGCTTGATAAAGCTCAAATATTTTTTGGGATCATCGATATCTGATGAACGACGCTTAAAACCTAAAACGCGACTCGCCACCTTAGGAGGTGGACGGAAATCCTTCGGGCCAGCTTCACTCACCGTTTCAATCTCCCAAAATTCTTGAGCAATGACAGATAGCATCCCATACTCGTCCGTTTTTTCTTTAGCGCGAATTCTTTGAGCGACTTCTTTTTGAAACATCAAAATCATAAATTTTAATGAAAAGGGCTCGATGCTTTTTTCGATGACGATGGATGAGGAAATTTGATAGGGTAAATTACTAACCAGCAACGGCGAATGGATTTGCGACCAATCAATTTGCAAAGCATCGCCTTCGATGACCTTTAAACCCGACTCCGTCCAATATTCAGCCAGACCGTGATCCAATTCGATTGCAGTGTAATCTTTGTGATTTCGAATTAATAAATCTGTAATGGCACCTAAACCAGGACCGATTTCCACGACAGATTCAGATTTTGTTCGCGCAGCCGCATCGGTAATTTTTTGAATCACATGATCAGCCACTAAAAAATTTTGTCCCAATGATTTTTTAGCTTTGTGAGCCAGCTCTTGCATGCGATCATTCAATCGATCCAAAGCACATTTAAGTTCGGCCATGCTTCACCTGCTTCACTTTTGGGGGTGGCTCAAATAAACCGACTTTAAAATCATTTTCATAAGACGCAGAACTTGGCCCGACTTCAAGGCCATCCATTTGACCTAAATTCAATTTTTGTATTCCGACGTATCCAATCATCGCTGCATTATCCGTGCAATAGCGCAGAGGGGGAATAACTACAGAGTAACCTTTTTCTTTCAGTTTTTCACATTGCTGGCGTAACCGAGAATTGGCGCTCACTCCACCCGTTATAACAATTTTTTTCGTCTGATATATTTTCGCAGCCAGTTTAATTTTAGTAATCAGCACATCCACAATCGCTTCTTGGAATGAAGCGCATAAATCTTTTTGGTTGTTTTGAATTTCTTCAGCACTGAGAGATTGCAATAACCGATGCGCTGCTGATTTTAATCCGCTAAAGCTCATCATCAAAGAACCATCATCGATCAAACTGCGTGGAAATGAATAGCGAGCCGTGTCCCCGCCCTGAGAAGCGCGATCCACCAATACGCCACCTGGGTAGCCCAGCCCAATCATTTTTGCAAACTTATCAAAAGCTTCGCCAGCAGCATCGTCTTTGGTGGTTCCGACGATTTGATACTGCGACAACCCAGTCACATGATAAATACTTGAATGACCACCACTGACGGCCAATGCGACATAAGGATAACCAAAATCGGTTGGCGGTGCATACTGATCATCTTTTAAAAATGGCGCTAGTAAATGTCCTTCTAAATGATTCACGCCGATGAAAGGCTTTTGAAGCGATTGAGATAAGGCCTTGATCGTCATCAGCCCCACAATCAATGATCCAATTAATCCCGGTCGACTGGTGACGGCAAAGCCATCAATATCGCCCCAACTGAGTCTGGATTTTTTTAATACTTCGTCGATCAATGGCAATAACGCCATCGAATGATTTCGACTGGCAATTTCAGGAACGACACCACCGAATTTAGTATGCTCTAAATCCTGACTGGCTGAAACCTGTTGAATGACAAAGCCATTGTGTTCAACAATCGCAACCGATGTATCATCACAGCTTGTTTCAACAGAAAGAACCTTTTTAAATTTCACTATTTTTTTTCTTTGATCAAAGTATTGTGTCTAATTTTTGCTTTTTTACCAGAATCCGTTTTCGGGTACTGAGCAATCACTTCTTCGTAAAAAGCGATCGCTTCGTCTCTCATGCCTAATTCCTGGAAACAGACTCCAATTTTGTATTTGGCTTCTGGAACAGATTTCGATTTTGCATTTTCTTCAACAAATTGCTGATAGCTTAAAATAGCTTTTTTATAGTCTTTTTTCTTAAATAATTCTTCACCCAGATCAAAAGCCGATTTTTTGGCTTCATGAGATTCAGGATGCTTTTTAACGATTTTATCATCCGATGATTCAATAACAGGTTTCGTTGGCGTCGGAGCTGACAAGTTTTGCTTTTCATGCTCGAGGCGAGCGATTTGGTTTTCTAGCTTAGCTAATGTGTCTTGTAAAATTTGAATTTTTTGAGCGTCTGTTTGCGCCAATTCTTTGTTGTCCGTTTTTTCTTTTTGTAGCAACTGAACTTGATTTTCAAGAGTCTCGAGTCGTCCATTCAAGGCACGAATCAATTCGTCTTTTTCATCAATTTTAACAACGGCTGTTTCATTTTCAGCCTGTTGATTTTCGATATTTTTTTTACGATAAACTTGTGATTGATTTTGTGCGCCTAATTCAGATCGAGTTTGCAGACATCCCGAGAACATTAAAATAATAAAAGAAGTGAATAAAATATTTTTGATCATAAAATGTCTCCATTTTTTTGGCGAATCAATCGCGCCGAATTTTCTGCTTTCTCTGCAGCTTTACGGGCTTTCATAAATAGATCTCGGGCCTCTTCGTATTCACGTTCTTTATATAAAATACGTGCTTGTCGATAGAATTCTTCGGCTTGGTGCCAGTGACCCGGAGAATAACGAACTGCTTGCACAGCTCGGGCAGCGTCGATCGCTGCCTTTGCTAAAGAGTAATCTTCGTTGGGCGCTTCGATCGTCACACACCCACTCAGCCAAAACAAGCTTACGAAGAGAACAATTGTATTTTTAATCATTACTTAACAGGTACGAAATTAGCTCTTCTGTTTTTGCTCATCGCTTCTTCAGAATCACCTTGAACAAGTGGTTTTTCCTCACCAAAGCTCACTGTCGTTAAACGATTTGAAGCAATACCTGCCGATGTTAACATTTGTTTAACAGCGTTGGCACGTCTTTCGCCTAGTGAAAGATTGTATTCATTTGAACCACGTTGATCACAGTGACCTTCAATAGTTAATTTCGCTGATGAGTTCTTTTTAAGCCATTCTACGTTGCCCATTAACTTTTCTTTTTCAGAAGCTGTTAATGTGGACTTGTCGTATTCGAAGAAAACAGTTTTTAATCCTTCGATTGTTCCAGAGTCACTGCCTGTCGCAGACATGTTCATTGCAGATCCATCCATAGTTTCACTGCCACCATTTGCAGTCGTTTCACTACGAACTCCACCATCACCGGCGCCATCAGTTTTTCCTCTTAAGCTTTTACAAGATGCAACCATAAATAACGAAATAAGCACTAATGATAATTTTTTCATTTTTTTGTCCTTCCTTTTGTTGGCTCTAATAATTTAGACCAATGAACTAATCCTTGTAAAGTCATTGTCATTTTTAAAAACAAAATCAACAATATGATATGTTTAAATTCAGCCTATTTTTTTTGGTTTTCCTGACTCAAATTTCAACTTTTGCGACACGAATTGGCTTTTCGAACGAAAAGTGGCTCACCACAAACACTTCGCACTTTAAAATCATTCATTCCGCTCAGCATCAAGACCTTGGTCTGTACTATGCTCAAATTGCAGAAACAGCCTATGCCCAACTGATCAATGTCTTTCCAACAGCGCCTGACAAAATAACAATCATCCTGAATGATTCGACTGACTTGTCAAACGGCTACGCCACCGTCATTCCTTACCCTCATATTATGATTTACCCTGTTCAAATCGGACTGGAACAAACTCTGACTGAATCCGGCGAATGGGCGCGTGAACTCGTCACTCACGAACTGACTCATATTTTTCAAATGTACCCCTATAATGGTGCCTATAAATACCTCAGACCTATTTTTGGATCGTTGGTTTCACCAAACTTACTGACACCCACATGGTGGAAAGAAGGAATGGCTGTTGAAATGGAAACACAGTTCTCACCCCGCGGCCGAACTCGTTCTGAATTTCAAAATGCAACTTTGCGCGCTCTTGTGAACGAAGACTTACTTTTAAAAGCGACCATCGCAGAAGCCAACGAAACACTCACGACATGGCCTTATGGAAATCGTCCATATTTTTGGGGTTCATTAATTATGAGCGAAATGGCTCACGAAGGCCAAGTTCACTCATTAGGCGAACTCACAGAAAAACAATCCTACCGCGCCCCTTATTGGATCGAGGAGCCCTCTCGGGAACTTTACGGAATGAGCTACGATGCCCAGTTTCGAAAAATGTTAGAACGAATCCAAGAAAAAACTGTTAAAAGCATACAAACTTTATCACAAAAAACTTTCAGCGATCTTAAGCCCATCGATGAAACTCTGCTCAGCTCGCGTCACCCTCGATTTAACTTTGATCAAAGCTTGTTAGGTGTTTTAGCTGTGACTCATCGCGGTCCAAGACTGTTGATTTACGAACTGAATTCTGAAAACAATCAATATGAAAAATCTAAAAAAATAAAAGGCCTTGCTGGCGACATTCACCAGTTCGAATTTATCCCGGGCACCAATAAAATTGTTTTTTCTAAAACAAAATCTGTTAACAACAAACAAATTTTTTCAGATTTATATATTTATGATTTAAATCAGTCCGCAGAAAAGCCAGTGCAAATCACTTTTTCTGCTCGTGCGCGCGAGCCCTACCCTGCGTCAGACGGCGATCGAATTTATTTCATAGAAACCTCGGCCGGTCGTACCAATTTAAAATATTATCAAATCTCGACTCAAAAAATTGAATCTTTAATTTTTGCTTCTCAGTACGGACATTTCGGGGTAGG
>DALYIB010000045.1:0-14660 GCA_031970595.1 Pseudobdellovibrio sp. | reverse complement strand
GTGGTGAAATCAAAGAACGCGCACCAGCCAATATCGAGCCGACTGATAAAGAAAGCTATAAATGGAAACACAAAGGCGAAGTTTGGGAAGATGAAATCGGACATTATCGTTCTGGTTTAAAAAACGTCTGTCCACAAGAAGAAGTCGCTAGTTTAGGTCAATAATTTATTTTTATAAAATGGGGTTTAATATGAAATACACAACACTTAATCAAAAATTCATCGCCGCAGTCGTTTTAATGGCAGGCTTAACAACACACGCTGAACCTTACAAATCATCTGAGGGCTTGGAAAAAATCAAATCGAATGTGGATAACTCACAAGCCAATAAAACTGAATACGAAAAAAACTTAGGAACTGTGAATCAGAATTTAACTGAAATTAACAAAGCGAAATCTCAGGTGGCCAAACAAAAGGACTCTGTGTCTGGAGAAATCGTTAAAAATAACGAATCACTTAAAAAAGTGATTCTCCAAGAACGAGAAATTACTCAGTTGATGACCGAAGAAAAAGAAAAACTAGTTCAGGAAACTAAACAATTGGAACAGCTTGAAAAAATGATCCAACAGATCAAAGACAATCAACAAAAACGCGAAGCTTTAATTGCTGATTACCAATCGCAATTATTGATTAACCAAGAAGAGAAAAAAGCTTGGAAAGGTCGCGAAGCTGATTTACGAGCACAGGAAGGTAAAACGATTCAAGCTCTACGTGGTTTAGCAAGCGAAGAATCGAACTGGAAAAACAAACAAAAAGGCTATGAAATCGAAGTCAAACGTTGGGCGGCCGAATCTGAAAAACAACAAAAAATTCAAGATACTTATCAAGGCTTGAAAGAAGAAAAATAATTGAATCCAAATGATGAATGATCAGGGCGCATTGATCTGCGCCCTTTTTTTATTTTTTAAGACCCACTTTTTTTAACAATCGTTGCATCATCGTTTGAACTTCCGCAAACCCCAGAAAATAACTGGACACTAAAAAGACAGCACCACAACTAAAAATCGCCAGCGCCACTTTAATGGCCAGGATCGCAAAACTGAGTTCAGCATAGTTGGACAATTCAGACTGAAATACCATAGCCAGTCCCGCCACAAGAGCAGAAACAATCAACATTTTTAAAATCTGTATGGTAAATTTTAAAAATTCAAAATTCGCAATCAATCGATTATAGGATAATAACAACAATCCCATATTCACGGCGGCACTGATCGTTGTTGAATACATCAGACCACTAATCCCCCACTGGTTCATCAGCCGTGGAGCTAAAAACAGATGAACCAACAATGACACGGCTGAAACCACCATCGGATACCAAGTATTTTTCACGGCGTAATAGGCCGGTGTTAAAACACGCACACCACTGACAAAAATCATAATCCAACAGTAGGATTTTAAAATCAGCGCCGCTTGTAAGACATCCGCCGTTTGAAATTTTCCGCGTCCAAACAAAAGCTGAACAACGGGTTCCGCTAGGATAAACAATCCACAGGCCGCAGCCATTGAAACCAATAAATTCAATTCCAAATATTTACGTGAAGTTTGCACAAATTCATTTTTTTTATTTTGCGTCCACGACAAAGACAGTACCGGTAGCAACGCAGAACCCAAACTGACAGAAATCAACGAAAGTGGTAATTCAATTAACCGATCGACATAATTAATATAAGATATAGTGCCTTCTGCAAACGACGAAGAAAAACGTAAATTAATAATAGTCATAAATTGCAAAAGTCCCGTGCCGATAAAACCAGGAACCATATTGCGCAAAACTAACCACATGTCTTTGTTACGTAAATCCCATTTCGGAATCGGTAAAAAACCGGATTTAATCAGACTGGGGATCAAAATCGCCGCTTGCAAAAAGCCGCCGACCACAACCCCCCACGCCAACTGATCCCCATATTTCCGAGAAGTCTCTGACAACCAAGAGGCCGGCCACATAGTCGAAACCACCATCGCAATATTCCAAAAAGTGGGTGCCATGGCAGGCCAAAAAAACTGTCCCAAGGAATTCAAAATCCCCATAAAAAAGGCAAAGGAACTGATAAAGAAAACAAACAAAAACATAATTTGAGCCATGTGAACCGTCAGCGCCATTTTTTCAACGTCCGCAATATATTCTGGGCTCAGAACAAAATTCAAAAAAACGTGGGGAAAGAGATATCCAATCGTTGTCAGAACGGATAATAAAATCAAAAGCAAACAGTACATCGAATTCACCAAGTTCTGAGCTCGCTCTTTGGATTCAGAATGGGCTTGAACAAAGACCGGGATCAAGCTGACTGATAGAGAACCTTCCCCTAATAACCTTCTGAAAAGATTAGGGATTCTAAATGCGGCGGACCAGGCATCCGTGATATGTTTATCAAATAAAGCGGCCAACAAAGATTCACGTAACACACCCAATACCCGGCTGGTCATTGTTCCGAAGGCCATTTTTAAGGCATTTTTCAAGACTGACGGAGAATTCTTTAAATTCTGAGTTTGATTAACTTGCGTCTGATTACCAGCTGTGTTAACTAAGTTATCTTGTTTATTTGAATTAGACATAATCAGGAGGTTATACCTTGGCACAACATAAGTCAGCAGCTAAAAGAGCACGTCAATCTGTTCGTAAAAACGCGAAAAATACAGCTCGTAAATCAAAAGTACGTACTGGCGAGAAAAGCTTGTTAAAAGCGATCAAAGACAAAGACACTAAAACTGTTCAAACTTTACTTTCTAAATACACGAGCGAAATGATGAAAGCAGCCCAAAAAGGCGTTTTCAGCAAATCAAATGCTTCTCGTAAAATTGCTCGCTTATCGGCAGCAGTTCACAAAGCATTCAGCGCTAAGTAATTTTAATTTTTCACATTAATGTGATGAATTTGCGGAAATCCGAGCCACATAGGCTCGGATTTGTCGTTTTAAAGACAGTTCAACGTCGTTGAAACTGATTCCGTACACCACAGCTCCGTTGCCCTTTTTCATTTGACTGCGAATGGTGGCTCTTAAAGAAAAGAATTCTCCGCCTGGAACGAAAAAATTAATTACCATTTGATCATTTTCAGCCAGCGCCATTTCTGATTCAAATGACAATCCTCCCTCGCCGATTTCAACACCAGGAGCGACTTCGGTAAAGCCACGACAAACATAAGAAACTGGTTTTTTAAAAGACTTACGAGGGTATTTTCTTTTGTGATCGAAAAAATTATTTTCCATACTGACTTATCGGTTTATAACTACTCAACATTGATATAACTAAAGTCTGGTTAAGGTATTTTTTTTACTACTCAGACGCAGGTGTGCGCTGACTTTGATCCAAAAGTTTTTCAATTTTCTCAATACGACTTTCAAGAGCCTTAATTTCGTTTTCTTTTTCCAGATCTTTTCGTTCAATTGCCAATTTCAGTTCTTGATTCTCTTTTTCGAGTTTATTAATTCGCTCATGATCTATTTTCCATTTATTATAAAGTTCTCGAACACCTTGCAGAGCTAAAATCGGAATTTTCTCATAATGGACAGCTTTGTATCCGTCTTTTTGCGTTTCAACTAGTTCAGGAAAAATTTTCTCTACTTGTTGAGCAATGAAACCCATCTCTCGCTCTGATCCCCAATGCTTTTCTGGAAACTCATCTTGACGCCAATTATACTCCACGACATTTAATTGAACAATGCGGTCTAGCATATCTTGAACGCTTTCGATATTTTTCTTGAATCGAATATCTGATGAACAAGTTCCAGTGATTGTTGCATTCGTACCACTCGTAATACAACCGTTGTTCGAGGCCGTCACACCAATTCGAATATTACCTTCAACGTTTAATTTTTGAGTATTTACTGTATTTCCTATACTCACATTTCCGCTTGAATCAATTCTCATTCTCTCTACTAAGCTGGTAGATCCCGTTGGTGTTGTTGAAAAAACCATTCGTGCAGGAGAAGAAGTATTCGAGAAATTACCTTCAGCAGCAAATGATAGCGAAGCACCGTCAGCGACACTCCACGCTGAATCAGATCCACCGCGTGCTAGGAATTCTCCCAGAGTATCTCCTGTTTGTACGGCAGAGGGTGCCCCACCAGCTCCGCGATAGACATTAAATACGACACGACTAGTACCGGCATTCGCAGGTCCCATGTAATGATTGGCGTAAAATCCGGAATAATAAGTACCTGTTCCATAACCACCATGAGAAACGGCCATGAAAACATTATTGTCAGATTTATTTAATTCTAAATCAAAATATGGATCCGTGTTGTTGATACCGATTTTTCCGTCAGGTGTAATACGTATTCTTTCAAGAGGCGTAGTGGAACCTGAAGGCGTTGTACTCATTGTGATTGTACCTGGAGAAGAGGAACTTGTAAAAGTTCCTGAAGCTAAAATAGAAATTTCAGCAGCCGTACTAGTTCCGTACGATGTATCACTTGCGCCCAATGCCATAATTTTACCTATTATATCACCATTTTCTACAACAGAAGGTGCCGACGTTGTTCCTCTGTGATTATCAAAAAGTAGCCTTGGATATCCTGCATTCGAAGATCCCATAAAATGACTTGCCGCGAGTGTCGGAAAACGAGGAGTCATAGTTGTTGAATTTCCAACAACACCAATGCCTACGTCAATATCTGATTTCTGAACCTCTAAATTGTAATAAGGATCATTATTCCCGATTCCTACTTTACCTGTTGATGTAATGGAAAGTCGCTCAGCACCAGCTGTTGAAAAACCCAAAGTATCTGCAGTTGAACTGAATACACCGGTATTTGAATCTCCGCTGAATGCATACCCTGGTGCTGCAGCAGTTCCTCCTGCAGGAGTAAATGCTGATCCCGAAGAAATGTTAGTACCATTCACTTTAAAATTTCCTGTGACATTCACATCACCTGAAACATCGACTGCGTAATTCGGACTGGTAATTCCAAAGCCGACTCGATTTAAAAATGTACTTTGACCACGAACTGCTAAGCCCTTGACGGAACCTCCCAGTTTTAAATCGTAAGCTTGTCCCGTATCTGGATCAGTAAAAGTTGTTCCACCATAATAGAACATACCAGTCATATTATGAAATTTAATTGTTTGATTTGTTAAACTTGTACCACCCAAAGTGATTCCCGTATTTGCATTAACGGATAATGTTCCTGCTAAAGTTGTATCACCCGACACAGTCAACACTGATGTTGGCGCCGTTGTTCCAAGACCGACTTTTCCATTTTTCAAAACCGTCACCGCATTCGAACGACTGGCGCCGGATCCCGTACCATTACCTATGACAAATAATGGATCCGTTGCGATCCAACTTGTTAAGTTTTCTGTGCCTGTTGGCATGTTATATTGACCAACTGTTGTTTGCGCAAACGCCGGCGCAGTGACCGAATAACCCATTGCTGCCGAATGATCGCCCGATGCGATATTTGAATTTCCATTCAGCACCGATGAATTGGCACCCGAAGCAATATTGAATTGTCCATTTAATACTGAAGCATAATTTCCAAATACATCACTGCGATAACCGTTACCAATAAATCCATACTGTGCTGTGATATTGTTAACTTGCCCGCCTACAATGGCGGCATAGTTATTTTGTGCCGTATTTCGATAACCACCACTGACCAAAGACGTTCCAGCAGTAGCGAAGTTCTCAACGCCACCAGAAATAACCGACCCAGAACCACTGGCCATATTATTATAACCACCGGATATAACCGAATACGATCCACTGGCCACCATTGTCGAACCAGTTCGTAACATTTGTAAATCGACTGATCTGATACCGCGTTTGTTTCCACCCGTTGTTGTACTGTCAGGAGATTGAGCTAAGATTGAACCGTCGCCTTTGGCCTTAATGACAAAATCAACATCGGTGGCCGCATTCGTCGCAGCCAACTGAACTGCAGGAATAGTTGCATTCGGTGCGCTGGTATTCACTGATTCAACAAAGTTTGTCAGTCCACCAATGTTTACACCATTTACTTTAAAATTTCCTGTTACATTTACGTCACCGGATATATCTACTGAATAACTCGGAGTTCCCACACCGATACCAACACGCCCTGTTGAATCTATATATAAATCGCCTGTCGATCTGCCGCCAGTCGAAAATCCAAGCCCCTGTGGACCAGAAAGTGGTCCTGAACTGCCGTTATGCTGGATCAAAAAACCAGTATTGTTATAGGTAAACTTTGTCGAACCATCCCATCCAGTTGGCCCACTCTGGAGAGTGCTTGAAAAAGACATAGTTGGAACATAGGCTTGGCTCGGACCGAGTCCAACAAGTTGACCTGTTTCAAATTTGACTAAACCCTGATTATTCAGAACGCTCAGTGGTGCAGAAGGTGATGCCGTACCAACACCGACAAATCCACCACTGACAGCAAGTTCACTTGTGCCAACAGTAAAACCATTACTAGGTAAATTCAACGCACCCGTCATTGTATCACCCGCCCTATTCACAGGTGTATACGTTAAAGCTGTTGTGATATCCGAAGAGGTCAAACTCGAAGTTCCATTATCACTACTTGCAATCCAAGCTGACCCGTTCCACTTAATCACTTGACCTGTTGTGGCCGACGACTGATTCAATTTATCAAATGTAATTGCGGCTGCAGAAATATCCGCAGAAACAACTGTGCCATCTAAAATTTTGGCTGATGTCACAGCATCGTTAGCAATTGTTGTTGAGGATGATCCTGCTGATGTGATCACATCACCTGTAAATGCCGGCAATCGACCCGCTGATAAAGTTCCACTTGTAATATTAGTTGCATTCGTCGTATCCACACTGGCTGAATTCGCCAAAGTTAACCATGTCATCGGAGCACCCGCACCACCACCAGAGGTTAGTACTTGTCCCGATATTCCAGCTGTTATTGGTAAGTTAAAATTGTATGTGCCTGCTGTGGCCTGTGGGTTGATTGAAACTGTTCCTGATGTACTTCCGGCTAAACCTAATCCACCTATTACGGAGCCAGATTGACCTAATGTCATCACACCATTTGACATAGTCACATTCGCATTACTGCTGACGGCAGTTCCAGTCGCCGAGTAAAAGGCCATTTTGTTGATTGTTCCGCTATTGACTGTTCCAGATCCTGATGAAATATTCACACCATTGACTTTGAAGTTTCCGGTGACATTGACATCACCCGAAACATCTAAAGAATATGAAGGGTTAGTTAACCCCATACCGACTTGTCCGGATGAATTAACACGTATTCTTTCGTTTCCAGCACCATCAGCAATTAAAATATTATTTGATGATGTGGCGATTGTTGAACCTGTATTTGAACCAATAATAATATTATTCGACCCTGTTGTTATGGACGATCCTGAATTATAACCGATTCCGATATTACCCGAACCCGAAGTCATTCCCATTAATGCGGAATGTCCCAAAGCCGTATTTCGTATACCTGTATTGTTTGCAGCTGTCGTACTACCACGAAGTGAAAAAGCACCAATCGCTGTATTATAACTGCTGACCCACGAAGAGGTATTATCAGCGTATTTCATAGATAAATAACCTATAGCCGTCGAATCCGACTTAGAGCGATTGCTGCCCAGCGCTTCTTGTCCAACTGCTGTGTTTGCTCCTCCATCGACATTATTGTACATAACATTACTGCCAAGGGCGGCGTTACCATAACCACTATCTGTCGAATACATCGCCCAACTTCCAACGGCAACATTATCGCTTCCCGAAATATTTGAATAAAGCGCAGAATATCCGATCGCTGTGTTATCATTTGGTGAAGTATTTGAGTATAAAGCACCACTTCCAATAGCTGTATTTTGAGAACCACTGGTATTTGAATAGAGAGCACCTTTACCTACAGCTGCATTATCGTGACCCGACTCATTAAAATAAAGGGCCCCTAGGCCGGCACCTGTATTTGCTTGCCCATCAACACCCCCAGAATTTGTGAGATGAGCGCCACCGTCACCTAAAAAAAGACTGCCTGTAAAAGTTGTTTGATCCGGTAAATAGAATGCACGTTGACCATTAATACCAATCGTTCCATCGTTGGATGATACACCTGCAAGTTCTAATTTAAAATTCGGAGTCGATGTCCCTATTCCTACATTTCCAGAATTGTAATAAATGTGACTTCCTGAAGTGGTCCATTGAGATGATCCTAATATTGATCCATTCACTCGGAAATTTCCAGTGACATTCACGTCACCTGAAACATCTAAAGAATAACTAGGAGATGGAATTCCGATACTGACTCGTCCGGCTTCATCAATCATCATTCGTGTTTGCGGTGTAGTTCCTGATGTTGTCTTGAAAATCAATGCCGTATTTGCTGTCGTTGCATTATGAACAGACGTAGTTGATGCAACAATCGAAGCTCCCTCAACATAGTCTTTATTTTGAAAACTAATTGAACCTAAACTGTCTCCGACCTGAGAATAAGTTTGTGCGGCTTTGTTTCCGCGTGTTTTTCTGAGTAAAATAAAGGGTCCTTCTGAGGAATCAAAATGATTATCGATTTGAATATCGCTTCCAGTCGATGTGTCATTCGCAATTCTGAAATCACCTTCTGAAATAGTTAATTTCGAACCTGGCGACGCAGTACCAATCCCCACATTTCCACTGTTGACAACGAATTGACTAGTTCCAACAGCTAAGCCATTACTTGGCAAATTCAAAGTCCCTGTCATCGTATCGCCTGCTTTTGCGACATAGGACGTTCCGTTTGCTGGCGTATATCCCAATAACGATGTCACATCAGCACTAGTTGCATTCGATAAAACTCCAGAACCGTTTGTTTTAACCAATGTATTTCCGTTAACTGCTGACAATGTTAATCCTGTCAACGTCGGAGAGTTTCCAGTTCCTAATCCCAAATTTGTTCTTGCGGTCGCAGCACTCGAAACGTCACTTAAATTGTTTATAGGACTCAGTGGTGTATATCCTAATTTTCCAGTAATATCCGCTGATGTTAATGTTGAAAAATCAGATAATTTTGAATTAAAAGTTGTCCAGTCTGTACTTGCTAAATAACCATCTGCCGACGCTGTTGCACGTGCAATCGTAATATTCGGAGCTGTGCCACCGGTTGATGACAACGGACTTGATGACGTAACTGCTGTTACGGTTCCCGAACCCACAACTGAGCCATTCACTCTAAAAACACCGGTCACATTCACATCGCCAGATACGTCCAAGGCATAACTTGGATTTGTTAAACCGATACCTACTTGTCCGCTCGATAAAATCGAAATACGAGTTGTCGGAGAAAAAGATCCTGACGGTGTTGTTCTTAGGTACATGTGAGCGGGAACTGAAAGCGCTCCGTGATTTTCAGATGCCACAAATTCAATTGCACCACTGATTAGATCATTACCCGCATTAGGACGAGTTCGAGCATTTATAACTGCAATCGTATCATTCGTCTGCAAAGGTGTCGGCGAGGCTTTTGACCCCCGGGATGAAGTCATTTGGTGATAAGTTCCTGTACTGCCAGAAGTTCCACCATAGTTTGCAATTCCAAGTGACGCCGTCGAAAAACCCGCACCAGAGTCAGTTTGTTCTAACATCAATGTTGCATTCGAACCCGATTTTGAAATAGTTAGTGTTTCACCAGGTGTTGCAGTACCGATACCCACTCGTCCACTACTGACAGCAAGCTCATTTGTTCCAACTGCTAAACCATTTGATGGCAAATTCAATGCGCCCGTCATTGTATCACCCGCACGATTGACTGGAGTATATCCCAATTTTCCAGTGATATCAGTCGATGTTAAACTTGAAAAATTGGATAATTTTGAATTGAATGTCGTCCAATCTGCGCTGGATAAATATCCCGATGTCGTTCCATTCGCTTGAGTAATCGAAATTGTAGGATCAGAACTTGTACCACCCATTACGATCGGAGGTCCCGCAGAAGTCACACTTGTAACAGTTCCACCGCCTGCCGAGATATTTACACCGTTCACCTTAAAGTTTCCAGTGACGTTAACATCACCAGCAACATCCAATTTATATACAGGACTTGCTGTTCCAA
Source organism: Pseudobdellovibrio sp. (assembly GCA_031970595.1). GTDB lineage: Bacteria > Bdellovibrionota > Bdellovibrionia > Bdellovibrionales > Bdellovibrionaceae > Pseudobdellovibrio. The sequence continues at coordinate 4,666 of DALYIB010000045.1, read as the reverse complement.
CACCGACATTTCCAAGATCATTAATGGTCATCGCAATATTGGTTGTCGCAGCATTATCTTGCTTAGTATTAAAATATAAAGTTCCGCCAAAACCATTGACGCCGCCGGATCCAGATAAAACAGATTGAATTAATGCTGTTCTTTTTTCAGCTCCCGCATTATTTCTAGAAACAAAGTTCAATGTTCCTGTTTTATCTGCAGCGGCAGCAGTTGTTCGATTATTAACTAATTCAATAATTCCCTGCCCGTTCGCTGCATCATTACGTCCAGATATTGTCACAGTTGTATCAGGCCAACCTGCTACATTAGGACTAGATGTGCCGATTCCGATATTACCACCGCTTGTGACCAATTGATTTGTTCCAACAACTAAACCATTACTTGGTAAATTTAATGCACCTGTCATCGTATCACCTGCACGATTCACAGGTGTGTATGTTAATGCTGTCGTGATATCCGAACTGACAATTGAAATTCCATAACCCAATAATGTTGAAGGACGATTGGCGACTTTCGACCAATCTAAACTGCTGATCATCGCAGATAAAACAGTATCATTTGCCAATACAATATTTGAACATAGCCACGAACCTGTCGGACTTGAAAAAGTCAAAGTCTGACCAACACCACAATTAGCCGGCATTTGCGAAGCCAATATCACACTGCCCACATTCGCTGGCACATAACCTAAGGCATTCGTCACATCTGACGATACCATCGAAGAATAATTAGCTAATGGAGTATATCCCAATTTTCCAGTGATATCAGCCGATGTGAGTGTTGAAAAATCGGAAAGCTTCGCATTGAATAAGGACCAATCTGCGCTGGATAAATAACCCGAGGTCGTCCCATTCGCTTGGGCAATTGTAATATTCGGTGTCGCACCACCTGATGATAATAATGGACTCGATGCTGTAACGGTTGTCACAGTTCCGCTTCCTAATGGTGTCCCGTTCACACGAAAAACACCTGTGACATTCACATCACCGGACACATCCAAAGAATAACTTGGATTCGTTAAACCAACACCTACTCGACCTATTGAAGTAATCCTTAAACGCTCCTGGGCAGGAGAAATCCCCCCAGTGATAACACGCACATCAGCACTTGAAGCAGTCGCAGCGATCGTTAAGCCATCTGTTTCTTGTGAACCAATTCCTGCGGATCCTGTAAAGATAATGGCTCTCTTAGCAAAGCTTGAACCAAAATACGTATGATTTGATGGAGTCACTCCAAAACCTAAACTCGCGTCAGCAGCATCCAACTGAATTGCCGTTCGAGCATCAGCTGTATTGCTATTATTGCTAACATACATTCCTGTCAAACCATCGACATTGCTAGATACGTGAAAATTTGCAAGTGGACTCGCCGTACCCACACCGACATAGCCACCATTGACTACGAGCTGATTGGTTCCTACAGCTAAACCATTTGATGGTAAATTCAATGCGCCCGTCATTGTATCACCTGATCGATTCACAGGTGTGTATGTTAATGCTGATGTAATATCTGCCGAACTCAAACTCGACATTCCGCTATCACTGCTGGCAACCCAAGCTGACCCATTCCACTTGATAACTTGACCTGTTGTCGCTGATGATTGTGCTAAATTGGTCAGCGATAAGGCACCGGTCACATCTGTTGATAAATTCACTTGGTTTTTACCAGCAATTGCTCCCAATCCCGAAATATCAGATGATGACAACGTCACAGCACCCGTGCGCCCCGCCACACTGATTACAGCTGTTGCCGAATTCACCGGAGTATATCCTAGTGCTGTCGTCACATCCGTTGATGTCATCGTTCCGTAATTCGCCAGCGGCGTGTATCCTAATTTTCCTGTGATATCTGCCGATGTGAGTGTTGAAAAATCTGATAGCTTGGCGTTAAACAATGTCCAATCCGCAGATGATAATAATCCTCGGTTCGCCGAACTTGCAGTCGGTAAATTCAACGTAATTGTTGTCCCTGTTGAATCAATATTAAAATTATTTCCTGCTGTTCCAGTCACTATATTCAATGCCCCTGTTAAAGCATTGATACTTCCCACAGTTCCACTAGCACCCACATCCGTGACACATGTGTAACTTGAACCATCAAATGTTAAATATTGGTTCGCAGCACATGTCGGAATATTTCGATTCACAAAAGCAGAACCATTGTACTGAACAATATCACCACTTGTTAAACTAGATAATGCAACGGGAATATTTTTAATTCTATCCACTGTGATGGCGTTGTAAGAACCACTAACATCGCCACTGAATGGTGTCGACGGTGATAAAGGTACATAAGTCAAAGCCGTCGTCACATCCGTTGATGTCATTGATCCGTAATTTGCTAGCGGCGTGTATCCCAATTTCCCTGTGATATCTGCTGATGTTAAACTTGAAAAATCGGAAAGCTTGGCATTGAATAACGACCAATCTGCGCTAGATAAATAACCCGAGGTCGTTCCATTGGCTTGCGTGATTGAAATATTCGGAGTTCCTCCACCACTTGATGAAAGTGGACCGGATGCTGTGACATTTGTCACCGTTCCTCCCGCGCCCGTCTCATCATTACTAGCAACCCAGGCCGATCCATCCCATTTCATGACTTGGCCGGTCGTTGCAGAAGATTGTGCGATATTTGACAAAGACAAAGTACCTGTCACATCAGTGGCCAAGTTAGCTTGGTTTTTACCAGCTAATGTCCCTAGCCCACTGATATCTGATGAGGATAATGTCACAGCCCCAGTACGACCCGCCACACTTGTGACTAAATTAGTCCCCGTTAAATCACTACTCGCTACCCAAGCCGATCCATCCCATTTCATCACTTGACCAGCAGCTGCTCCCATTGAACTTAAATCTGATGATGTGATTGTCCCATCTAAAATATTTTGTGTCGTAATACTATTGTTCACAACCTTTTGAGCTTCGACAGCATAAGGCACTGAATTGATCGCCAACGCCGGCAGTGTTTGCAACCCGCTGCCATCATTGAATTCCATAACGACTTTGCGTGAAGCATTTGTCGTCGACACGTAAGTCCCACCACCTTGACAGTTATAAACAACGCCCGAGCTACTGAATACTTGATCAATCGTCAAAGTAGTCATCATAGGATTGGGATAGGTTTGTAAAAGCGTATTGCCTAATTGAAAAGTTTTTTGTCCGTTAGTTCCGGACATATCAACAGCCAAGTGTTCTTCAGAATAAATGACACAAGAGCCTGAATCGTCAGTGACACTGAACTTAAAATCGACGCTCGGATCCTGTAAATAGGAACTATCGGGTTTTTGAATAACGACTTCAAATCCGAAAGAGCCAGAAACAGCGAAAACTGATTCTGCAGAAATAAACAATAGAAAGAAACACACAACGTGCCACAAACGCATGTCTTATTTATCGACAGAAAAGCCTAAATACTTAAATTTTATAGGAATATTCAAAAACGTTCGCAAAACGATACAAATGTCTGGCAAAAGTCAAGATTTTGGTCGAAGTTTAATTGCTTAAAACAAATTAAACGCTGTTGCGCTTTTTAAAAAATTCTATTGAAATAGTTTTTATGAAAAAAATATTTATATTTGCATTGACGTTATCAATCATGAATTGCGTACAGTCTCCTGTCCAAAAGTCCGCGACAACGGCCGCTCCTCAGAACAAAGTCCAGCCAAACACAGTTTCCAGTCAAGCTAAAGAATATCAATTAAACATCGCTTATCGCAGCTTAAACACTTCCAAATCTTTAAACACGATTGGTTTTGGATCTTGTAACGATCAAACGCGACCACAGCCCTTGTGGAATCCGATTTTAAAAAACAATCCAGATTTATTTATTATGATGGGCGATAATGTTTACGCTTCGACTCCAGAAACTCAACCCATCATCGATCAATATATCAAACAAAATCAAATTCCTGAATACCGCCAAGTCCGAGAAACTATTCCCTTTTTAGCCACATGGGACGATCACGATTCTGGCCAGAATGATGCTGGAATGGACAACCCACTGAAAGACGAAGCACGTAAAGTATTTGTTAATTATTGGGGTTACCTCAAGCAAAGTCTTCCCAAAAATCAAAAGGCCATTTATCACAGTCGTATCATTGGTGATAATAAACACAAGGTCCAAATAATAATGCTCGATACACGTTATGATCGAACGCCTTTGATTAAAAATCCTGATTATAAATATGATGAAAAAGTTTTTTTACCGAAAGTCTATTTTCCTAACGACGATAAAAACGCTCGTATTTTATCAGATGAGCAGTGGCAATGGTTATCGACGGAACTTAAGAAACCTGCTGACTTGAAAATTATTGTGTCTTCGATTCAGGTCATTGCAAACGATCACTACTTTGAAAAATGGGGAAACTTTCCTTTAGAAAGAAAAAAGCTTTTAGATCTTATTGAAAAAAATAAACTTCATAACGTCGTTATTTTATCCGGTGATCGCCATCTTTCGTCGATAGCAAAACTTGAACTTAATAAAAAGCACACACTTTATGAAATCACTTCAAGTGGACTCAACAGACCTTCTCGAGCTCCGGAAGCCGAAAAAGACTCAACATATATTGCTCCGGCATTTTTAAAAATTAACTATGGGCTGGCGCAAATTGATTGGATACAAAAATCAGTTGTATTCGAAATCCGCGATGAACAGGATCAAGTTCAGC
>DALYIB010000044.1:0-14686 GCA_031970595.1 Pseudobdellovibrio sp. | reverse complement strand
CTGGCCGTAATAATCGAAATCGGGCGTTGATTAAACACAGCATGATAAAAACAATCCCAAGAAGGGCCTTTCCACTGTAAATCAGGTGACTTCAGTGCAGACAAAATATCTTGAACAAAAGGTTGTCTTTTTCCACTTTGTCGTTCGTCAGGAGTCAGAACAACATCTCGAAAACATCGAAATGTTCCAGTTAAATCATCCCAACGAATTTCGTATTCTGAATACAAACCACGATGTCCAATATCATGATGATGAAGTGCCCACTCCTGACTAGACAGCAAAAGTTCATCCCCGGTTTGTTTGTGAAACAAAATTAACGGAGTCGTTAAAAAGGCAATATTGTCATCAAAATCAAAAAAGTAAAAACTGCGACCGCCACGATGAAAATTTCGATCTGGCTCTCGCTGTCTCGTTTCTCCAAGCTCTAGTTGCGTTTTTTTATTTTGTTCTGCCATTTTATTTTGTTTTCTTTTTAACCTTCACTGCTGTTGCTTTTTTAACTTTTACTGTCTTAGATTTTTTAGTCGATGGGGCACCTAGTTTATCATTGACAAGCTCAAAAGCTTTTTCAGCTGTTAGCTGTTCCAAAGTCATACCTTCAGGCAAGCCAATATTTGTTTTACCCGCTTTAATATAAACACCATATGGACCGTTAAAAACTTGGACTGGTAAATCATGTTGCGGATGCTGTCCGAACTCTTTGAGTGGAGCCGCTTTTCCACGTCCTTTTTTAGGCTGTGCTAACAGCTCCAAACATTTTTTCAAATCCATCGTAAAAACAGTCTCAGTTTTTGGTATAGAACGATAGTCTCCGTTACAAAAAACATAAGGGCCAAATCGTCCAACGCCCACTTTCACTTCTTTTTGAGTATCAGGATGCATTCCTAAAGTTTTTGGTAACTGAATAATTTCCAGCGCCATTTCATAAGTAATATCCTGCGGCTCGATACCTGGTGGCAGTGAAGATCTTTTAATATTTTCATCATCATTTTCACCTAATTGAACATAGGCTCCGTAACGTCCGTTCAGAACATACAATTTTTTCTGAGTGACAGGATCAACTCCAATCGAGTCGGCTCCTTTTAGTTTTTGATCAATTAATTTTTCAATTTGTTCCTGAGTCACATCAGCTGGAGCTTCTGCATCAGGAATTGAAGCACTGAACTGATCTTGGCCTCTTTGAGTCTTAACGTAAGCTCCGTATTTGCCGACATGGAATTCGTAACGGTCTAATCCATCCAGCTTAATTGAACGTGCCTCTTCAGGGTCAATTTTTCCTTCTTGAGTTTCTACCAAAGACTTTAAACCTTTAGGGCCATTGTAAACAGTGGATAAATATTTTTCCCAATTCAAATCACCTTCTGCGATATGATCCAGGCTTTGCTCCATTTCGGAAGTAAATCCTAAATCAACATATTGAGTTAAGTGCTGAGATAATAATTTAGAGACAACCATTGCGGTAAATGTCGGAACCAAAGCATTTCCTTGTTTACGAACGTAACCACGATCGATAATTGTTCCAATAACACTGGCATAAGTGGACGGACGACCAATGCCCTCTTTTTCCATAATCTGAACAAGTGATGCTTCAGTGTAACGTGCTGGCGGCTTGGTTTCATGAGCCGTTGGCTCAATTTTTTGTGCCTGCACAGAGTCTTTGACTTTCAATTGAGGCAAGCGCACTTCGCGTGATTCTAAATCCGCTTCAGGATCGTCACTTCCTTCAACATAGGCTCTTAAAAAACCAGGAAACTCAATCGTTGTACCTGTGGCATTAAAAACGACAACCTGAGAACCTGCATTCGCTGTTAACTTGGCCGATACTTGCTTTTGACGAGAATCCGTCATCTGCGAAGCCATCGTTCGTTTCCAAATTAATTCATATAATTTCAACTGCAAACCCACTAAACCAGTCTCGTCGGGATCTTGAAAGCGAGTCCCTGCGGGACGAATCGCTTCATGGGCTTCCTGAGCGCCTTTGACTTTTTTACCTTCGTACAGACGTGGCTGAGCCGGCAAATAATCCTTACCATACTTTTCTTGAATCGAACTTCGAGCCGCTTGAATGGCCTCAGTCGATAAAAACGTGGAATCCGTTCTCATGTAAGTAATAAAACCTTGCTCGTAAAGTTTTTGTGCAACTTGCATCGTTTCGCGCGAACTAATACCCAATTTACGATTTGATTCCTGCTGTAAGGTCGAAGTGATAAAAGGCGCATAGGGTTTTCTATGAACTGGCTTTTCTTCGACTTCGCTCACGACGAAAGGAGCCTGAGAAAGTTTTTTAGAAAGATCTTCTGATAATTTTTGATCCAACACAAAAACGTCTTTACCAGCAGTCAACTGCCCTGTCGTCCCATCAAAATCTTTTCCTGTAGCTACCCGTTTTTGATCGACAGTTAAAATTTTAGCTTCGAAACTTTCTCCTGATTTATTCAGTAAAGCTGAAATGCCAAAGTAATTTGATTTTTTAAAACGGATTCTCTCTTTTTCACGCTCGACGATCAGTCGCACGGCCACCGATTGTACGCGCCCCGCTGACAAACCGTAGGCTACTTTTTTCCATAAAAGTGGAGAAATCGTATATCCAACCAAGCGATCTAAAATTCTTCGAGCCTCTTGCGCACGTACTAAGTTTTCATCAATTTCGCGAGTGTCATTCAATGATTTCTGAATCGCTTCTTTTGTGATCTCGTTAAAAACCATTCGCTTTGTGGGAACTTTGGGCTTAAGCACTTCAAATAAATGCCAGCTGATACTTTCACCTTCACGGTCTTCATCGGTCGCCAGATAAACCATATCGGCCTCGGCTAATTTATCTTTTAAATTTTTAATGACCTTAGCTTTGTCTTTCGGAATACAATACAGCGGCTCAAAGTTTTTATCGACGTTAACACCCAGTTGCGCCCATTTTTCTTTTTTAACTTTTTCGGGAATGTCTTTTGATGACTGAGGAAGATCTCTAATATGACCCATACAAGATTCGACTATATAGTTTTTACCTAAAAATTTACGAATCGTTTTTGCTTTTGTCGGCGACTCAACGATAACAAGCTTTGTCCCTGATGAATCCGCAGAAAGTGAATTAACTGATGAAGTACTTTTTTTCGCCATAGACTATATTATATGTAGCCACTGCAGTAAAAAAACAATAGAATATTCCCAGCAACATGAAAAACATTGATGAATTCAATTCAACAGTTTGGCCTAAGATCGAGTTTGTATTAACTGATATCGACGACACTCTGACCAATGAAGGGCAACTTCATTCCGAAGCCTACTCAAGTTTATGGGATTTGAAAAAGGCAGGTATTCATGTGATCCCCGTCACTGGCCGTCCAGCGGGTTGGTGCGAGTTGATTGCTCGTCAATGGCCCGTTGCAGGCGTTATTGGCGAAAACGGCGGATTTTATTTCAATTATGCCCATTCTGAAATGCAACGCTGGTATGCTCTGTCTGAATCTATACGCGACGAAAATCAAAAAAAGCTACAACTCATTCAACAGCAAATTCTGAAAGAAATTCCTGAATCCAAAGTCGCATCCGATCAGTTCTGTCGTCAAATGGATCTGGCGATTGATTTTTGCGAAGACATTCCGCGACTGAGCGATTCACAAATCCAAAGAATCGTCGAAATTTTCCAAGAACACGGCGCCACAGCCAAAGTCAGCTCGATCCATGTTAATGGCTGGTTCGGCCAATACAACAAGGTCACTACCGCATTTGAATTTTTAAAAAATAAATTTAACTTAACTCCTGAACAAGTCCGTCAAAAATGCATCTTTGTTGGCGACTCTCCGAACGACGAACCTATGTTCCAAGATTTTCCTCTGACTTTTGGGGTCTCGAACGTTTTAGAATTCGTAAATCAAATGAAGCACAAACCGCAGTTTTATGCCCATCAAAAAGGCGGCGCAGGATTTCGTGAAATCGTACAGAAAATTTTAAATCGTTCGAATTAATTATTTACACGACCCAGATATTTCATATATTCGGATCGAGACTCTTCCCAGACAAACTGGTGTATAGAACCATTACCAAACAATTGATGATCCCAAGGAACCCCTTGCTTGAAAGCAAAGGTCAAGGCTCGCATAACCATACCATGGGCGAATATGGCGACATTTTGACGCCCCTGAGTTTGTGCTATCTCGAGCACAACCTCACGAACACGATACATCAGCTGTCGTTTCGTTTCACCTTGTGGATATTTAAAATCCAAATCTCGCTCTTCGTAGGATCGCCAGCGCTGAATACCGTTTGCTCCGAATTTTTCTTCCATCGCATCAAAGGTCAAACCTTCAGCTTCGCCGATATTGGTTTCTTTTAATCGAGAGTCTTTTTGTATAGGAAGTCCTAAATCTTCGGTTGCAATTTGAGCCGTCTCATAAGCTCTTGAAAGTGGACTTGAAAAGATACAATCAATTTTCAATGATTGCATAAAAGGAACAAGTGCAGCTGCTTGCTCTCGACCTAATTGGTTAAGAGGAACATCCGTCTGACCCTGGAACCGCTTATCGCGATTCCAATCGGTCTCTCCATGTCGAATCAGATAAATATTTTTTATCTTCAATGGAATTATTTTTTCGCAGCTCTGATTTTCTTTTTCTTTCTTAAGATACGTCTTGCTTTGTGCTTAGCTGATTTGTTTTTGCCTTTTTTCTTTCCACCAATTTTGATTGCCATATGATTTCTCCTTATTTTTTATTATTACCATTATTTAATAGTGCCGCAAAGGGATTATTGAACGGACTTGCTGGTGGACGCTGCGGTTGCGATTTGAATGATCCGCCACCGGCAGAATGCCCACGATCTCCACCAAACGACTTTCCGTTGTTCATATTCGGCTTACGAGCACCGTCTGTTTTGTTGTCTTTTAAATCACGGAATGACTTTTGTTCTTGAATCGGTTCCAACTTCATCGATAAAGCAATTTGATTTTTCGCCAAATCCACTTTTAAAACACGAACTGTCACCTGATCACCCGGATTCACAACTTTACGAGGATCCTCGACAAATTTATGCGCTAATTCAGAAATGTGTACCAAGCCATCTTGATGAACACCGATGTCAACGAACGCACCAAAGTTAGTCACATTCGTCACCAATCCTGGACAAATCATTCCGTCCTTCAAATCCTTGACTTCAAAAATATCTTCACGGAATTGAAAAACTTTATACGGATCACGTGGATCACGACCCGGCTTCTCAAGTTCTTTACAAATATCATCAAATGTAAATTCACCAACAATCGATGCCCACTTCGTTCTAAGAGCCGTAATTTTTTTTGCACCCTCACCAACTAACTGATTGATATTCACATTCAAATCAGCGGCCATGTCTCGGACAGCCGCATAACGCTCAGGATGAATTCCTGTTGAATCCAAAAATACTTTACCATTTGGAATTCTTAAGAACCCAGCAGCTTGTTCGAAAACTTTTTGTGTAAATCTTGGAATTTTAGTTAATTCTGAACGATCTGTAAAAAGACCATTTTTCTTGCGATAATCCACGATGGCTCCAGCTAATCCCGGACCAATTCCAGAAACATATGATAACAACGAAGCCGATGCTGTATTCACATCGACACCCACGTTATTCACACAACTTTCAACAACTGCTTCAAGACCCTTTTTCAATGAACTTTGATTCACATCATGCTGATACTGACCAACACCAATCGACTTAGGATCAATTTTAACTAGTTCAGCGAGTGGATCTTGAAGACGACGCGCAATCGAAATCGCCCCTTTCACTGTCACGTCCAAATCAGGAAATTCAGCTCGAGCCACGTCACTGGCTGAATACACTGAAGCGCCTGATTCGTTGACCATAATGACTGGAATGACATTTTCTTGACCTAAATCTTTGATGATTTTTTTCAAAAAGATCTCTGTTTCACGCCCAGCAGTTCCGTTTCCAACTGCGATAGCTTCAATTTTAATTTGTTTTAAGACTTCAGAAATCAGTGTCTTAGCCTTAGCTTCAGCTCCATCACCTAATGTATGCATGACTGTATGGGATACATAAGCTCCACTTTTATCAACAAGCGCTACTTTACAACCTGTTCTTAAACCAGGATCGACACCGAGTACACATTTTGAACCATATGGCGAGCCCAATAAAACTTTACGAACATTCTCTGTGAAAACTTTGATTGAATGTTCATCTGATTTTTCTTTTAACTTCGCATGGACTTCATTTTTAACTGACGGCAATACATAAACGTTTAATGCCAGACGCGCCGATTCCTTTAAATAAGTACCAAATGCATTATCTGGAGTTGTCGTAGCAAACGATTCGAATTCTTTTAATAACGATTCATCGTCTCCAACGATATCCACTGTTAATTCTTCTTCTTCCCAACCACGCTTCATAGCCATATAACGATGAGAAAATTTTTCTTCGAGTAAATTCTTAACAAGATCGCTGTAGTCTTTCGAATACATTTCATATTTTGAATTCGGTTTATATCCCTTAGCGGCTTTAGCTGTCACTTTACCTGCTTCAAAATAATTTCTAACAACTTTGTCACGCAAAGTGATCTCATTAGTAATTTTTTCAACCAAGATATCTTGCGCGCCTTTCAAGGCTTCTTCATAAGTCATGATTTTCATATCTGGATTTAAAAAGCTTTTCGCCTTAACTTCCATAGTCACAGAATCTTTTAAGAGACCATGCCCCATATCCCAAATCCAGTTGGCTAACGGTTCTAAACCCGCATCGCGCGCCACTGTTGCTTTGGTTTTTTTCTTTTTCTTGAACGGTTTATAGATCTCTTCAAGCTCATTTAAATCCCAAGAAGCTGAAATACGTTTTTCTAGCTCTGGAGTTAAATTTTTCTGTTCGCCGATTTCTTTAACTAAAAAAGCTTTTCTTTTGATAACTTCTTGAAAAGTATCATTGGCTTCGATCACGGCGCGAATTTGAACTTCATCCAAATTACCGGTTTTTTCTTTACGATAACGAGCAATAAAAGGAACTGTGGCGCCTTCTCCTGCTAACTCTAGAACTGCTGCCGCTGACTTAAGTGCCACTCCCGGCACAAACTTTGTTAAATAAAATTGCAAGGACTGATCCATACCTGAACCTCTGTGTTTTATAAATTGTTATAGGGTAAACTGCGTGACCAAATTATTTGTGACGATACATGATCAAGCCATGAGTTGGATCATAAGGGGAAACTCCAACACTCACTCTGTCGCCGACAACAATACGAATATTAAATCTTCGCATTTTGCCACAAAGTTTTGCGCTGATCACAACCTTGTTTGAATCAAGTTCAACTTTGTAGAGGCCACCAGAAAGGGCATCTACGACTTTACCATCTAATGTTACTAAATCATCTTTTGCCATTGCGATATATACTAATTAGCCTTGTAGTTACTAATCAACATTTTTATGCCATTTTGGAATAAAACTTCGAGTCGATCATTTTCATTTGTTAAAATAAAGCCCCAACCCAAAACTTTGTGATTAATCGGTTTGGATGCTTCGAATTGATCCGTCATTTTATAATTGTATGCTTTATCTTTGGAATGGCGTTTGTAAAGCTCTTGCCACTTTGCTTTTTCATCAGCCAAATTGCCTCGTTCAACTTTGATCGGCTTTAATTTGCCTGCTTTTTCTGCTTTTTCAGCTTCAATTTGCGGCGCATTGAGTTTAGACATCTCTTCTTTAGCCATATTTAAAAGCGTATCTCCTGAATCCAAACCCGCATCAATGGATGTTTTTTTGATTTGAGCTACCTTTTTATCAGGCTGAAAAGACTTTGAAGCATTTTTTTTAGGCTGCGGAGCTGGCTTAGCCGATTTTGCCGCCGCTTTAACTGCTTTCGTAGAAGTTTTTTTAGCTTTTGAAGTTGAAACTTGAGCTTTCTTTTTTGTTGCCATAATTTTATCTATATCTTGCAGCACGTCTCGGACAAGTAAAATAGTGAGTTTTACGTTGCAAAGCATTACTGTAAGTCTATGGATACAGTCAGCACAACACAATTGAATCAATGCTCAGCCCTCAAACCTGTTCACACAAAGCCGATCGATTTCAAAGAAGTCCTCCCCCCTCAGGAGCTCAAGGTCGGCGCACTTTGCTTTGTATCGACACCGGATCAATTCTTACAAGCCTGTCAACAAGCTGCAGGTATCATCGTGCATGAAAAAATCTCGTCGCAAGTCGATCTGAACCAGCCACAGATCAACATATGGACAACGGGCCACATCCAACAGGCCATGACCCAAGTTCTGCCTTTATTTGACCGAGTCAATTTATACAAAAACCAGCCGCTCAATGCCGTTAATGGTTCTTTTATAAGTCCATTGGCAAAAATTGGACAAAACGTTCATATCGGTCCTTTTTGCGTAATCGAAGATCATGCAATCATCGAAGACAACTGCTTTCTTTCTTCACACGTACACATCGGTCATCATGCTCATGTTAAATCAGGAACTCGCCTTTTCCCGCATGTCTTTGTGGGCGCCTATTGTGAGATCGGAAAAAATTGTTGGATTTCCGCAAATACAACTATCGGCTCAGATGGATTTGGATTTTTTACTGACAAACAAAATAATCATCACAAAATTCCACAAATTGGAAAAGTCGTCATCGAAGACAATGTCGAAGTTGGATCCCAATGTGCTTTTGATCGCGCCACTTTAACCGAAACTCGAATTCAATCTGGAACCAAGTTTGATAACTTCTGTCATATCGCACACAACTGTCACCTTGGTGAAAATGGTCTTTACACAGCCGGATTCATCGTAGCAGGATCAACAACTGTGGGCCGCAATGTCACAACAGCAGGAGGGACTCACATCACTGGACACGTTAAAATCTGCGACAATGTGTTGCTCACAGGACGTACTGGCGTTATCAACAACATTGACAAACCGGGCGCTTACGGAGGCTTTCCTCACACAGATCATAGAACAAATATAAAAATCATGTCTTCACTGGAAAGCTTACCAAAAATGCGAAAGCAATTAAGTTTAGTATTGAAACATCTTGGCCTGAACGCCAAAGAATAAACCAAACAAAGGAGATTTTATGCCTTACGAATTTTATAAAGTGCTACACCTTACAGGAATCTTTTTACTGATTTCAGGCTTGGTCGCTGCCTACACCACGACATGGTCAGGACACACACTCAGCGGCAAAATCAGAACTTTTGCTTTTTCTATGCATGGGATCGGATTATTACTCGTCCTTGTCAGTGGTTTTGGTTTACTCGCTCGCTTAGGCCTTGCGCAAGGTATGCCGGTATGGGCGTATGTTAAATTGGGTGTTTGGGGCGCTTTTGCTTTGGCTATTTCTTTACTCAAAAGAAAAGGCCAACTGGGTTGGCCTTTGTACTCTCTTTTAGTTATTATTTATTTAGTCGCTGTTTATTCGGCAGTGTATAAACCAGCCTAAACTCAGTTCGCCCAATTAGTCCACAACTGAATTCTCGTCTTTAATCACTACGCCATTCTTCTTTTCAAGGTGGCGTACTTTTGACTGAATTAACTCAAGACGACCATTGCTTAACTTAAAGTTCTGAACATCCACTTTACATAAAACTGTACGACCGTTAGCTCTTTCAATCGAAATCGAATGAATACGACCAGAACCAGATTTACTGTAAATTAAAGTCTTACCACTCGCTAAGTTAATTTTACGCTCTTCACCAATTTGATCGATATCAATTTTAGAATTAAAACCTTTTGCGATGTGTTCACAGTCAACATCACTCGCGTCTGCTTTAACTTCTTCGACCTTTTTTTCCTCTTCATGATCATTGCTTGCGACTTCACGCTCGTGATGATTGCCGCGACTACAAGATTTTTTACCACCTGATTCTTCTTTTGGAACCTCAGCTTGTCCGCCAGATGATTGCTCAGGAGCTTGCGTTTGCTCTTCTTGTTGCTGCGCTGGCTGTTGCTGTTCAACCGGTTGTTGTGCGACAGGCTGCTCAACAGTTTGCTCTTCCTCTTGTGACGAAGCAGGAGGTATTACGCTGACTAAATTGTCGTTTTGATCCGTAACAATCGCCATTGAATCTTGAACATTTAAACCTGGTTGGATTTTTCCACAGTTTTGAAAAGTAACAGTTAAGAATAAACCTGAAATCATAAACAAAACGATGCGTGACATATTTTTCATAATTCCCCCACAAGACTAAACAGCAAACAAGTTGCCAACTTTCGTCACCTTAAAACTAAAATAAATTACTTTCAGGATTTTTCGATGTCTAAGAACTTGTCCATGACTAGCTTATCGACAGGTCTTTCTTATTTCTGGACAGATTAATAATTAAAAAACCGAACCTAAACTGAGATTAAGCACTTGAGAGAACTGAAAATCTTTCGAAAAATCTTGCTTTGAAACAGCTCCTGCAGAACTTCGTATATTTTGAGACACTGGGTTGTAGATCTGATTGACACCGAGTCCATATCCAATTTCAAAATACTGATAACGCGTTAAAAATGTCTGTACGACCAAGGCTGCCCCAATAAATGGAAGCGAACTTCCTGTATCATATTGATTCATGCCCACAGAATATCGACCTAACCATATTTGATTCATTACAAAATCATTGGCCAAACTTATTTTTCCATAAAAATAGACTTGGTTGAAATACAAGCTCATCAGATTTTTTGAAATCGGAGCTCGAGAAAAATCCAATTGCGCGGTCGAGTTTTGAAACGTTTTAGCATATTGATTATAACCATCGTTCGGCTTTAAGTATTGAAATCCGATACCATTGTCGTCATTCCAATAATACGCGACTTTAAATGCTAATGAAGTCGTATCGTAAAACAGATCATCTGTTTTCGAAACTACATCCAAAGAAAAATCGACAGAATGAGCCAGTTTAATATTCTTGTTAATCACAGTCGATGGATAATCCACCTTTGGAAGAACTGTTTCTTGAGTCAGATCCGTACTGGAAAACTGATCTACATCTGCCACAACCTCATTAGCTGTAGCGCGAATACTCAAACACATAAATACGATAAAACTACTTACCTTTAAAAGTTGTTCCACTTGCTTCTACCTCAGGAATGAAATTTTCTCTAATCTTAATCAATTTTTTATAATTATATTCGTCTTTCGTATTTAAAAAACTGGTATCTGGAGAATCAGCCTTTCCATTGATTAAATTTTCTTCGAATTGCAACTTGATACGTCGACTTTTTTTAACGTTAATAACTTCGGAAGCCTCTTCTGCATGAACAACAAATCCTATAAACGCTATAAAAATTAATATGACTTTACTCATTGATACACCTATTCACCCCTACGAACTGATAATTACCAATTTCATCGACCCAGGACTCACCTTGAAATGGCCAATAACGATAACCATTCTCCCAGTAAAAATCTCGCTTTTGATTGGCATTCAATTGCTCTTTTTCTTCAGCACTCATCGATGTCAGCTTTTTTATATTAACACGTTTCGAATTCAAAAATTCATACTTAATAAAATCGTACTGCTTATTGTACTGATCTACTTGTGTTTTAGTTAATTCCAGATAAGCACGAAAGCCTTCAATCAAACGTACATTCACAGTGGCCAATCTCGATTTATATATTCTTTCGGCAAACTTAGAAACTTTTGCATTTTTAGCCAACGCGGATTTACGAAATAATTTACGTTCTTTTTTTAAACTTTCTAATAAGTTTAAATGTGGACGAACCATAGGCGAATCCAAACCTGTGCGTAAAATAAAATAGGGAATTGTATTTTTTAAATCCATGTCATATCCCAAAGAAAATATTTTTTTCTTCTTCAGAGTGTCTTGAATCAAACTAAATATTTCCTTTTGACTGGTTTTTTTGGCCAACCATTGCTGCAACTGCACACCAGTATTTAAATAATTTTCATCATAAATCTTCATTGAATTTTCCAAATCCTCGAATTGACAAATAAATAATTGAATTGTCATGCGCAATAGCAAAGATTCTGGATCAAAGACGTTCTCATAAAACTGACTCTGTAATGATTCCATCGTACTAGCCGCAGCTCGAAACTTCATAGATCGAAACTGCGCCCAAGCCATTTCAAATAATGATTGGCGATACAAATCATGATTCCGAGGAATCGATTTATACATATCGATCGAGTCTTGCCACATTTTGGCCTGATACAAAGATCGTGCTAGCCCTAAATTCGCCACACCTTTTTCATAATCTAGATTTGATTTTTTTTGATATAATTCAGAAAGTTTTTCAAATGAATCATAAGCTAATTTCAATTTATTCGTTTTTAAATAAATCAAACCCAGCTGGTACAAGGCCTCTTTATTTTCTTTTTTCTTTTCTAGGACACTTTTATATAATCTTTCTGCTTCCTCAAGCTGCCCCGCCATCATGGCATGCTCAGCTAGTTTAAGCCCTACCAAATCAGTACTCAGTTGATTTTTCAAACTAACATCAATTTTTGAAACAGCGTAATTTAATAAACTTGGATCATTGACCTTATCTGTTATTCTTAAAAGCAAATCAACAGATTTGACCGCCACATTCGCCGAAGCTTGATACGAATTACCAATCAACGGAAACGCAGCTGCTTGATACAGACCCATTTTATAAAGACAGATACTCATCCACTGTCTCGCCAAATAAATGTCTTCAGCTGCAAACTTACCTTTTGAAGTATAAGCCACTTCAAACAAACCCGGAACAGCTATGTCACAACGATTTGAATTCACCATATTTCTTAAATTGATCAACTGTGATTTCAAAGCCTTCGATGTGTTTTGTGCTTGTGCTGCAATCGATATAAAAAATAACAATACGATCAAAGTCAAAAAAAGATGAGGAACTTTAAATATTTTCATTAGCGAGCCTCCCCTAAAAAGTAAGAGTAGCCAACGGATAATAAAATTGAATTCGAGTTAGAAGTTTCATTAAGCAAATTCTTTGAACTATAAAATAGCCAGTTCAGATCAAATTTAAGGCCCGAGTTTTCGTCTAATGTAAATAATGAACCCACTCCGGCATGCAGCCCTGGATTGCCTGATGAATGCTTAGTATTCACTGTTCCAGCGCCAAAGTTGAAAAATAATTCAAATGGAACTATTTTCTCGTTAAAAAGGGACATCTTTCCATAAATAGTATTCAAATATAAACTCAAACCATAATAACTTTGCAAGTACACTAAGCTATCTACCGTTAAACCTTGATTAGCTTCGATATCTTTGATTTCCGATCGCGGCGTACTTGTCATTGCATAGCCGAATGCTGAAACACCGTATTTTTCGTTAAAGTGATAACTGATATTTCCTTGCAAACCGATTGTTCGATAATAAATGTCATTCGTCGAAGTTGCAAAAGAGCCAAAAAACTGTAAGCGCCCTGTTTTATTTAAAATATTTTTTTGAACAGCACCGATATAATTTGAATAATTCGTCGTCCGCAAATTTTTGTAATCAGCTCTTTGCAATCGAGAGTCTTTAAAAATTTTGTCTTTGATCGTAATTTCTTGAGAATCAGAATCAACTGTTTCATCAGAGGATTCAAAAAATGAATTGTTATTCTCTAACTGCCGGCTGATTCCATCCACTACCTGATCGATGTTTTCAGAATTTTCAGACTCGGTGGATGGATTTTCTTGAGCAAGGATTGAATGACCAACAAATAATACTAATAAAACAAACAGAATATGGTGTTTACTAAATAACATAACTCATTAAAACTTCTGTTATTTGGAAACACAATCTATTGATCCCTAGCCTAGACAATTGTTTAGGCTAGAGTTTATTTTTGAATTATTGTGGATTTTGCGAAACGCGACGTGTGCCGGAATACATTTCGTATTTTAAAAATCGACATTCGATATTACCGTTATACAAATAATGTCGACGAGTTGATTTTAATTTCATTTCTTGAAGTAACTCTTTATTCCCTGACAAAATCCACGCATCCCAGCCTTGGAAACGATTTTTCAAAGTATAACCCAAGTCACGATAGACGTCTTTTAAGTTGTCCTCATCACCAATACGAGCGCCATAAGGTGGATTTGAAACAATCATGCCTTTTTCTGCAGGAGCATCTGCAATAGCAATCGGCTGAACTTTAAATTCTATGAACTGCAAAACACCCGCATTCTTCGCATTGTCTTTAGCCATCTGAAGAACTCTTTTATCATGATCGTATCCATATAATTTAAAATCTAAAGTATCTTTTTCTTGGGCCTCGGCTTCGTCGATAATATCTGCCCATAAATTTTTATCAAAATCTTTCAGCTTCATAAAGCCAAATGAATCACGATGAATACCAGGCGCCATGTTCAATGCCATCATCGCCGCTTCGATCAATAATGTACCTGAACCACAAAACACATCCAGCAATGGTGATTTACGATCCCACTCTGATAAACCAACAATGCCAGCACCTAAGTTTTCTTTTAATGGAGCTTCACCCGTCTTTGTTCTGTAACCACGCATGAATAACGAATGTCCCGAAGTATCTAAGGCCATATTGAATTGATTTTTAAAACCACGGATATGAATTCTTAAATCTGGATTTTTATTATCAACATCTGGGCGCACACCAAATTTATCACGAAATTGATCGACGATTGCATCTTTCACTTTCATTGCTAAAAATCTTTGATCGCGCACATTGCAGCTTGTGACAGTCGCATCAATGGCAATTGTTTGCTCTGGGTTGATGTATTTCGTAAAGTCGTGTTTACGAACGTTGT
>DALYIB010000043.1:4753-14842 GCA_031970595.1 Pseudobdellovibrio sp. | reverse complement strand
AAAAATCGCACTTCGATTGCCAACGAGCTTATCTTTAACGACTGATCCGTATTTGCCGACGGATTCGATGGCGATTTATTTAGGTGAAATTCCTTCAATTACCTACTTTACGGGGGCTCATCCGCAATATCATACTCCGCAAGACAAGCCCGAGACCTTGAATTACCAGGGGTTGCAGCAAGTGATTGAAGTCGTTAATCAAACGATTCAAATTTTACAGCAACCACAAACGAAAATGGCTTATAATAAAATTGAAAGTAACTCTGGTAAAAAAATGGAAGGGCGCAGTTTCCGTATTTTTCTGGGTACTATTCCGGACTATAGCCAAGAAGGTGTTTTAGGTGTTCGTATTTCAGGTACTGCTAAAAATTCACCGGCTGAAAAGGCCGGTTTAAAAAGTGGCGATACGATTATCGAGTTCGATCAAACAAAAATAGAAAATATTTATGATTATGTTTATACCTTACAATCAGTTAAGCCGGATATTAAAACGAAAATCAAAGTCAAACGGGGCGAACAGGTTCTAGAATTGGATTTGACACCGGTTCTTAAGGAATAAAGCCATCGCTTCACCTTCATATAAGAAGCTGTATTCGTAATTGGCTGCTTGTGAATAATCAAAAAGGTCTGTGTTTTTCAAAGTACACTGACCTTTTTTAGAGCCCGTCGCGACTGTGGTTCCTTTTTTATTTTCTTCGGCCATACCGCCCATTTTAAATCCGACATCTAACCAATATCCAGATGTCAGCTTGATCTCAACGCCACCTTTGTTGTTTTTAGAAAGAGGTTTTTCAGTAAAGGTTCCAGGTGAAACGGATTTGATTTTAAAAGATTTTGAATCAAATAAAAAATAATGATCTGAAACTGTTTTTACCAAAATATCTCCGTTTTCTTCGATGGAAAAGTCGGGGTAATCATTCAGTTTCGGAAATAAATAAAAGGATCTTGTGGCCGTCGTCGCAGACGAATTCCCTTCGCCATAAGAATTAAACACCATAAATAGTCCATCATTATTAAAGTAAAAATCACGATACTTTAAATCTGTTACAGACATCGGATGAATCGAGATAAAACAATTTCGTGTTACTTCGTCATAATCCCGCTGAATTTGAACATCGCCTGAATGAGTTAATACACGCGAACATTTTTGTTGAGTAAATTCAGCAAAAGAAGTGTTTTGTAAAAAAAGAATGGCCAATGTGATGATTATTTTTTTCATACTCTAATTGTATAAAAAATAATCACTTTTAAAAAACGGGGCGAAGTCTAGTTTACCAAATCTAGACTCGATCTTGCGGTAAAACAGATCTAGATTAGTCTTCTGGTCTAGAGATTATATGGAAAAAATTGAATTACAAAAAAAATACGAAAGAATCAAAGCCCTTATCACAGTCGCCCAAATTTTATTGTGTCTGTTGATTCCCTGTTTGATTTCATTTTCAAATATGCAACAAATGTCCAGACAATTTCAAAATATGGGGATTACCATTTTACTGGGTTCTGTTGTTTTATTAAGTATTTACCGTAAAAAAATAAAGCTGAAACTTCAAAAAATCACACTTCGCTAATACTTTTTTTCTTGTTGTCGCTATAGCTTAAATAGCTTGAAATTTCACTCTGCGGAATACGACGATGTCCGCCATCGGTTTGATAACAACGAATCACTCCACGCTTGATTTCCCGGCGAATCGTGTTCTCTGAAACACTCATATATTTATTCAGTTTTTTTACAAAATCGGGGAGCGAATAATCTTCTTCTTGCGCTTCAAGTGTTTGCTTAAATGTGGATGGAATTGGTTGCCATTTTCGGTTCGTTCGATGTTCATCAACACGGCTCCACATATTCAAAATCTCATTAAAGACTTCACCTTTAATTTCAGACAAATCAATATCCACTTTGGCAGAATTGGCAGATTCAGACGTGTTATTTTTCTCTCGCAAAGAAATGTTTTTAAAAAATCCCAGGTCGGGAACTGAAATAATTAAATCATCAACAACGCGTTTGATGACAATCGGGAAATCTAAACTTTGAATTGATATTTTCTTCATGAAAAAATCATCACTCAAATCTGCCAAATCTTCCACTGTTTTTCATACTTATAAGGTCTAGTGTCGAATGCAATATTAGCTAACTATTCTTGTATTCGACACATAATGATATATTCTGTTAATAGAAAATGGATTTTTTATGATGGAAATTGATAAAAAAAGGCCTGATTTCAAACAAAAAAACGAGATCATTTTAAGCCCACAAAAAAAAGCTCACGAAGATATCGCCATGATTGCATCTTGGTTGTTTCAAAAAGGAAATAAAACCCAGATCTATTATAAAAGAGTTATTCAGAATTTTTTCGGTTTTTTCCCGCATTTAACTCTGAAAACAACTGAGATCACTCATTTAGTTTTGTTTTTAAAAACCTTTTCGAATTTTTCAGATAGCACACGAAATACCTATAAAAATGCTCTATCTTCTTTGTTTGGTTTTGCTTTTAAGTCGGGGTATATCACTAAAAATCCTGCGGCTGCCTTGGAAAACCTGAAAGTTCCAGACCGGATTTCCAGTAAAGTATTAACTCGAGAACAAGTTGAAAGAATGATTGATTTGGAAAAGAATTCTCGCAATCAGCTGATTTTAAAATTGCTTTATTTTACCGGAATTCGTGTCGATGAACTTTGTAAAATCAAAAAAAATTCTTTTTATACTCATCAAAACTCCTGGACTTTGATGGTGGAAGGTAAGGGGAGAAAAGTACGGTCGATTCATATCCCCGCGCACCTCGTTCCTGAAATTCAAAATTGGATTTGTTTTTTGGATTCGAATGATCCGATTTTTACCAACGAACGATTGCTTGATTTTGGAATTGGCGACTATATTCGTAAACCTTTAAGCGCGTCGCAAGTGTTTCGAATTGTTAAAAACTCTGCCAAAACTGCCAAATTATCCGTAGAACCATCTCCGCATTGGCTTCGCCATACCAGCGCAACTCATTCCATCGAAGGTGGAGCTCCGATTCACGTAGTTCAAAGATCATTAGGGCATGAATCGATTTCGACGACGGGTAAGTATTTAGATATTCGACCAAAGGAATCAGTTGGGGATTATCTGGAACCTTTAATGCCCAAAAAGGACGAAAAGACCCCTTAAAATACACATATTTAGGGTATTATCTTCAACGGATATCGTTTCTGATAAGTTATATTATGTTACATCTGGTGTATATTAGGATTAATATGTGTCTCTACTGGTTGTGACTATGGGTTCTTTTTATCGAACCCACTTCTTAAACCCCAGCTTTTCAGCTGCGGCCAGGTTTTCTTGGTCAATTTCAAAGACATTATTATAACCTGTGGGTTTACCACACATTTGAATTCGCATTAAACCATCATGAAGGTTTTCTTTACTGTAAATCTTGATGTTTTTAAGCTCATTAGACATATCATCTAAAGTGATTTTTTGCCCTTGGTTGCATTGTAAAGTGCCATCTGGTTTGTAAATCTTGATTCTATTCATAACAGAACCTTTCGCGATTTCATTTTTCATTTGATCGACAGAGGCTTTGGCTTGTTCTTGAGTTTGAGCTGTTGTTCGGTCTTCGATCTTACAAGGCTTAGTCGAGCAAGAAAAAATGAATGTCGCCGAAAGAACTGCAAAAATAAGATTCTTCATAAAACCTCTTATTGAATGTAAGGAATAATTCGATTGTTTGTATCTATTTTTAATCCGTAAATATTACCTTCACCAGATATAAAATAAATCTGCTGCTGTGAATCCACATAGATCTTGGACATAATACCACGACCTGGATCAAAGCTGGTTTTCAAATCACCCGTTAATAAATCAAATAATTTTAACTTTCCTTGTGATTCCCCGATTAATACAAACCCTTTGGCTGTAACAGGATCCGTACTGATACCAGAAAGTTCTTTTTTCCAGTTCAGGTTTCCATTTTGTTTGTTCAGCGACGCCAATTGTTGACGAGAAGATCCTACGATCAACTTATCACCGGAAATCAAAGGAGTCGTCGATCCGCCAAAATCAGATTTCCAAATAATTTGTCCGTTGTTTTTAGAGACACAATAAATTTTATCATCGTAGCTATTGATATAGATCAAATCTCCATCAATCACAGGACTGGAATCAATATCTTTAAAACGTAAGTTTTTATTCAGTAAAATTTCCCATTGCGGAGTACCTGTTTTTGAATTCAAAGATACTAGCGAACCATCGCTGAATCCCACATACAGATTCCCCGCGGAATAACTGGGACGGCTGCCACCACGAATTGTCATTTTTGCAGCGGTTTCCTGTCGGTTATACACCCACAACTGCTTACCAGTTTCGGCATCCAAGCTGAATAATGCGTTAGCTGCATTCAGAAAATAGATCACACCGTTCACTAATAATGGTTCAGAGACAATTTCATGACTGGTTTCGAATTTCCAAATCAAGGTTCCATTGTCTGCGTTCACGGAATAAAATGAACCGTCCAAACCACCCACAAAAAGAATATTTCCAGCGAGTAAGCCAGACGCTTCAACCCCATACGGGATATTTAAACGCCAGTTTTCTTTTTGACTGCTTTTATCATAACTAATCAGACCATCAAAACTGTTCGCCGCAATGATTTGATTTTCATAACCTATAGGGCTGAATCGATTGATTTTTCGAAAAGATTTAATCGGCTTACTCACCGTTTCTTTAACCCAAAATGGCAACAAGTGTGTGGCAGTAGGACGCACAGTTTGAGATGTACATCCTACAAAAAGAGTTAAAAAAAGTAATAAACCGATTTTCATTAGCTACCTAAAGTCGAATTCAATTTTAAAAGTCTTAGGATACGATCTGCTTCTTGGCTGAGCTGTTCCTGACCTTCTGTTTTATTATTTTTAACAGATGTCAAAAGCTCTTCAGCCTTTTTCAGATCATTCATTTTTTTGTAACAAAGGGCCTGTTGAATTTTAACATCACCATGAGCAAAACTGGCTTGTTTGTTAGAAACAACTTTTTCCCAAACTTGAACAGCTTCCGCACATTGATCCATATCCGAAAGGATTTGACCCATTCTTTTGATGACTAAGGTATTCGATAAAACACCCGAATTATTAGCCGTTTTTTTCAATACTGCTAATGCTTCCGAATTTTTTGATTCTGTCGAATAAATGTCGGCTAATGCTAAGGATGCCATTTGCGAAGCCACTGTTCCTGGAAATTGAGAAACAAAACCTTCTAGGTCTTGTTTCAATTTTTCTTTATCTACTGGAGCCGCTTTTTGATCGGCCGCTTTATCAGCGCCTGGAGCTGTGGCTGCTTTTAACGCTAAAACTTGTTGTTCAATATTGGCAAAGGCCGCTTGTGCTTTCTTTTCTTTCTCGCTGGATTGTGTTGAATAGATTGAGTAACCTAATCCTACCACCAATAAAACGACTAGACCGAAAGCTAAATTTTTCCATTTTTTTTCCAAAAAATCCATTTTTATATATTCCTTTATTAGCGGTTATAAACTTCACGTAAAGTTGTGAAAGCGCGGTTTGATTTACCTGGATGTCTTTGCTTAAGACGACCAATTGTTTGAATACGCTCTTCAGCCATGCGATCAGCAGCTGTGTGCGTTCCGATATTATCGCGTTTTGCAATTTCAAAAACTTTTTTAACATTGTCATAAACTTTACGAGTTTTCTCAAAAGCTCTGTCTGGAGAGTAACCTTCAAGTTCGACGAAAACGTTCATCAAGCCACCGGCATTGACAACATAATCAGGAGCATAAAGGATGCCTAGTTCTCTGAGTTGATCCCCATGACGTGGTTCAGCTAATTGGTTATTCGCTCCACCAGCGATGACTTTACATTTAAATTTTGAAATTGTTTGATCGTTCACGATCGCGCCTAACGCACAAGGAGCTTGGATATCACATTCAACGCCGAGGATCTCGTCTACATTAACGGCTTGAGCACCGTATTGATCGACACATTTTTTGACTCGAGCCGCATCGATATCTGCCACCGTGATTTTAGCACCTTCTTCGACAAGGTATTTCACTAAATTCGAACCTACGTTTCCAAGACCTTGAACCGCAATGCGCATTCCTTTTAAAGAATCAGTTCCAAATTTTTCGTTCGCTGCGGCTTTGATTCCCATCAAAACACCATGCGCCGTGTACGGAGATGGATCGCCTGATCCTCCGAAATCTTTTGGAATCCCCGTAACCCATGGAGTCTCCATGTAAACGTGTTCCATGTCTTGAACTCCCGTACCTACGTCTTCGGCTGTGATATATTTACCATTTAAAGAATTCACAAAGTGACCGAATGCACGAAACAATCCTTCTGATTTTTGAGTTTTAGGATCACCAATGATAACTGCTTTACCGCCGCCTAAATTCAAACCCGCAGCAGAAGCTTTGTAAGTCATTCCCTTAGAAAGACGCAAAACATCCACTAAAGCTTCGTCTTCCGATTTATAGTTCCACATACGAGTTCCGCCCAATGCAGGACCTAATGCTGTGTTATGAATAGCAATGATGGCTTTTAATCCTACATTTTTATCATGGCAAAATAATACTTCTTCATGTTCACCGTGTTTTGAAATCAACTCAAATGGACCCATACGATCTCCTGTCAGTTAGGTTTATTAGTTAAAGTAAGACTTGAATTGTTGTTTGAATCTGAAAAATTAGCTAGCTGTTACACTTTGCGCTAAAAACTGATTACAATTTAAGATCAATGACCTTAAATTGCACATTTTTAAACTCTTTTGAAATTTGAATTCGCTGAGATTCAGATTTTAAATCAGATAATCGGACAAACTCGGGGAATAATTTTGTAGTTTGTGTTGATTTTTTTTGATCCTTTTCAGCCTCGCAAATAGTCGTCAGCAAGACCTTCAGCATATTTTGATTTTTGTATTTAACCAGATCAAAAATCGCTTTCATTTGACATTGATTATTGATTGGAAAATTTGCAGCCGCGGTAGGTTCACCCGAAATTTCTTTGCGAATGTCACCGTCGAATTGATACTGTCCTTTATATTCCCCATCGAACTGAATCAGAACTGAAATTTTACGCGCAAAAGGATTCAGATTTTTTTTCTGAGCCCATAAAAAAGGGCCTGTTGTACATACAACAAGCCCGACTATAATTTGATATTTAAGTTTGCTTATTCTGAGCACATACCTATTATTCTAGGTCATTGAACTCTTGTGCAAGCCTTTTTTCTGTGACCTTATCTGAAGCACGATATTGTTTCTTTTCTTTGGCCGCCGTTAGAAATTCTTTACTGACTTTGTTATGAATCACTTCTTTTTCGTCAGCGATATATTTCTTCTCATAAACCTGAGCCGCAATCTGAGAATCTGAAATCGTTTTTTGAATTTCACTGTGTAAACTGTTCTGAGCCTTTGAATTTTCTTGGATGATTGAATTAAAATCCATGGCTAGGACATTTAAACTGAACGCTGACGCTAGACCTAAAATCAAAAGTTTTTTCATAAAATCTCCTTTAAACTCAATCTATTAAACAGCAAACTCAGGGCCAAGATTCATCGAAGTAATAACCTTCAGATTCATTCCCAGCACAGGGCTGTCAAAGCCTTAGACAACTTCGACTGAAAAAAGGTTCAAAAAAAAGCTAAAAAACCCAAATAAAACTTAAAACTATGTTTTACTTTGAGACAGTGCTATTTCCTTTTTATGAAGAAAAATCTGCTATTTGCTACCCAAATTTACCATCAAAAATTAACTCCCCCTACCCCCGCCTTTAAAAAACACCTTCGATCGATCGAAGAAGAGGTTTATCAGATTATGGATATGGATACAGAAGGTGTTCTTTGGTCAGAAAAAAACTATAAAAACGGTTACACTAGCTACAGCAGTCAGGATCAATTACACCAGCTTTCTTCGACATTTTCAGACCTCGAAAGACAAATTCGTAAACACGTGGATAAGTACCTTAAAAAGCTGGATTATAGCGCTACTGCCAAAGACCTTATTATGACAGATTTTTGGGCCAATATAATGCCCGCTAACACCATTCATACAGCCCATATTCATCCCCAATCAGTCATCAGCGGAACTTTTTATGTGTCTACACCTAAAAATTGCAGCGGGATTCAATTCGAAGACCCTCGCTTGGGCTATTTTATGAACGCACCTCAGGTTAAAAACAATCCTCAGCCTTTTAATCAGCGCTTTGTACAAATTTTTCCTCAAGCCGGAGACTTAGTTTTATTTGAAAGTTGGCTGAAACATGAAGTTCCCTTGAATTCCAGTAAAGAACCTCGTATAAGTGTCAGCTTCAATTACGGATGGAAATAATATGGCAAAAATTAAATTGAACGAAGTCCCCGAAGAAGGACGTAATTACAGTTATAATCGCCAAACGGGCGAGCTGAATGAGGATCTGAAGGATTTAATTGGCAACAATGAATACCAAACCGAATTCTTTTTAAAACCTTTAAATCACAAAGATTTCTCTTTGCGCGGCCAGGTTGTGACAGCCACTCAAGAAATTTGCTCACTCTGTGGCGAAACGTTTAACTTTAAAACTCGAGCTCAGCTGAATGAAATCATCATTCCTGGGGCTGACAACAACAAAATTTTAGAAAAACAAAGCCGTGCCAATCATGTTTCTGAAACGAGCGATAGCGAAATTTCAGTCAGTGAATACAAAAACGACACTCTTGAAATCGGAGAATTGATTCACGAAGCGATCGCTTTATCAGTTCCATTTAATCCCAAGCCCGAACAAAAAGAAGATGGAGCCTGCACGATTTGCGACAAAGTCGCTGAATTTGGCCAATTTGGTTATGATGAAAACATGGGCATTATAGAAAAACAGAACCCATTTAATGTTCTAAAAGACTTAAAAATTAAAAATCAAAAATCAAATTAATGATTGGGCTTGCATTCATAAAGAATATAGACCATAAATAATATCCTTTTTAATAATATTGACCGGAGGAGAAAATGCCTACACCGAAGAAAAAAACGTCGAAATCTCGTCGCGACATGAGAAGATCTCATGATGGATTAGAAGCCCCAGCAATGGCGGTAGACAAAAAAACTGGCGAATTAGTTCGTCCACACAGAGCTTTTAAAGCAGCTGACGGCGCTTTGTATTACAAAGGCAAACAAATCAGTGCAGCTAAAGCTAAAAAATAGTCTTTTTGTTCATTACTAATGTACAAATCTAAAATTTCTGGTGTTGGTTCGTTTTTACCTGAAAAAGTTTTAACGAATCACGATCTTGAAAAAATAGTTGAAACATCGCACGACTGGATCGTGCAACGTACAGGTATCGAACGTCGTCACGTTATTGCTGAAGACGAGGGTACTTCAGACATGATCGTCAAGGCCGCACAGCGTGCTCTTGAAGACGCTCGTATGTCAGCTGACCAATTAGATCTTATTCTTGTTGCGACCCTTTCTGGCGATTACAAAATGCCAGCGACAGCTTGCCTAGTTCAGGCCAAGTTGGGTGCTAAAAATGTCATGTCATTCGATTTGAATGCAGCTTGTTCGGGTTTTTTATATGGCCTGATTGTCGCTGATCAATTTATCAAAACAGGTTTCTATAAAAATATTCTTGTCGTCGGTGCAGAAAATTTAACTCGTATGTTGAATTATCAGGACCGCGAAACTTGTATTCTTTTTGGTGATGGCGCGGGTGCTTTTATCGTCAGTCAGTCTGGCGAAAACGACCGTAACGTGATCCATTCCAGCGTAGCGAAAGCCGATGGAAATTTATGGAACTTACTTTGGGCTGAAGGCGGCGGAACACGTCACCCTTTTTCTCAAGATGTTCTCGATAAAGGTTCTCATTTTATGAAAATGAGCGGCAAAGAAATTTTTAAAAACGCGACTCGAACAATGGCTCAGTGTTGCGTCGAAGTTTTAGAAATGGAAAAACTCTCCGCGGATCAAATTGATTGGATCGTTCCTCATCAAGCAAATATGCGAATTACGGAAGCCGTTGCGAATCAATTTAAATTCCCAATGGACAAAGTCATTTCAACAGTTCATGAAACAGGAAATACTTCAGCGGCATCGATTCCAATCGCATTCGACACTGCTTATCGCGATGGCCGCATCAAA
>DALYIB010000043.1:0-4743 GCA_031970595.1 Pseudobdellovibrio sp. | reverse complement strand
GGTGCCGCTGGCGCTGAACACTGCCGTTGCCGATGGCCGCATCAAGCGCGGACAAACAATTCTTTTAACAGCTTTTGGAGCTGGCCTGACATCAGGCGCATTACTTTTAAAATTTTAATAACCAAGGAAGAAGTATGAAGTTTTCAATGGTATTTCCGGGGCAAGGCAGTCAATCCCCTGGAATGGGACGTTTTCTATTCGACCAATTCAAATCAGCTCAACACATTTTTGAAGAAGCTTCGGATTCAATTCAGGTGGATCTTAAAAAATTATGTTTCGAAGGCCCTGAAGAAAAACTGAACTTAACAGAAAATACTCAACCAGCTTTGTTAACGGTATCTACGGCTACAGCCGAAGTTTTAAAGTCAGAATTTAATATCCATACTCATTACACGGCAGGACATTCGATAGGCGAATATGCTTCGTTTGTTCAAGCAGGAGTCATGCGATTTTCGGATGCAGTGAAAGCTGTTCAATTTCGTGGACAATCGATGCAATCAGCGGTTCCTGTAGGACAAGGCGGAATGCTCGCTGTTTTAGGGCTGGACGAGGCGCAGACGTTGTTTATGTGCCAATACGCGGTCCAAAAAAGTGGTCAGGGTCCGCTATCTCCGGCGAATTACAACTGCGACGGACAAATCGTAATCAGTGGGAATTTACAAACAATCAATTGGTTGAAAGATCACTTTAAACCTGAAATTTTCTCAGAAAACGGTTTGCCAGAACCGCGACGTGCGAAACTGATTCCTTTGACTGTATCAGCTCCATTCCATTGTGAAATGATGAAGCCTGCTGAAGAAAAAATGGCTGATTTTTTAAATCGCCTAGAATTTAAAAATGCAACGACGCCAATCATTCAGAACTTTACAGCACGTGCAGAAACACAGGCTCAAGAATTAAAAAAGAATCTGATTTTACAAGTGTCTGGCCCCGTTCGCTGGACACAGAGCATGATTGAACTTAAAAATTTAGGTCAAACTCAAATTATTGAAACAGGTCATGGGTCGGTTCTCAAAGGATTACTGAAGAAAATTAATCCTGATTTTAATGTTTTTTCGACAAATTCCATCGACGATTTGAAGCTAATTGAGGCAGCGCTGAAATAATTTAAATGATGAACCGAATCAAACCTTGAGTGATTACTCTAATTCGTTCACCCTACCAAAGTTAGGAAGACTTATGTTGGAAAAATTCAGTTTAAATAACAAAACCGTTTTTGTGACTGGCGGCAGTCGAGGCATCGGCGCAGCCATCGTAAAAAAGTGCGCAGAAGCAGGAGCTAAAGTCGCTTTTACTTACTCGAGCAACAAAGAAAGTGCTGAAAAAGTTTTAGCGAGTCTGCCTGGATCTGGTCATCACATTTTTCATTTGAATATCGCCGATTTTGATCAAGTTGAACGTACAACTGAAGAAGTTTTAAAGGTCATGGGACCGATTTATGGTGTCGTCAACAATGCAGGTATTACCAAAGACGGTTTGTTGCTGCGAATGAAAAAAGAAGATTTTCAATCGGTCCTTGATACCAACCTCACTGGTTTATTTAATGTGACTAAGTGTTTTTCAAAATCGATGTTAAAAGAACGCAAAGGTTCATTTGTGAATATTTCTTCAGTTATTGGGTCTTCTGGGAATCCAGGTCAAGCTAACTATGCCGCCAGCAAAGCTGGAATGGAAGGCTTTACACGTTCGATTGCTTTAGAGTTTGCTTCAAGAAACATCAGAGCGAATGTGATTGCACCTGGATACATCGAAAGCGATATGACTCAAGCCCTAACACCTGAGCAATTGAAAGCTTTTACGGATAAAATTCCACTGGCTCGAGCAGGTCAAGGAGAAGACATTGCCAATGCGACTGTGTTTCTGCTGAGTGATGCAGCTTCCTATATTACTGGACAAACGCTTCACATTAATGGTGGATTGTATTTATCATAGTAAAAATAAATTTAATTAAACAATTAATAAAATAAACAAAGTAGATCAAATAAAAGGAGTCTTTATGGCAGTACAAGAAAAAGTAAAAAGCATTATCGTAGAACAACTTGGCGTAGATCCAGAAAAAGTCAAATTAGAATCAAAATTTATTGAAGATCTTGGTGCTGATAGTCTTGATATCGTTGAATTAGTTATGGCTATGGAAGAAGAATTCGATCTTGAAATTCCAGACGAAGACGCTGAAAAACTTAAAACTGTGAACGACGTTCAGTCTTACTTAGTTTCAAAAGGTAAAGCTTAATTTCTCATGATTACACAACGTCGAAACGGACAAAAAAGAGTCGTTGTTACAGGTGTCGGTTCTGTTAATCCTTTGGGTGTAAATCTTGAGGATTCTTGGAACCAAGCTTTGAATGGTCGGTCTGGTATCGGCCTTGTAACACGCTTTAATACTGAAAAGTTCGACGTTAAGATCGCCGGTGAAGTTAAAAACTTTAATCCTGATTTATACGTGGATAAAAAAGAACAGAAAAAAATGGATCTTTTTATCCAGTATGCCATTGCCAGTGCGCAAATGGCTTTTGCTCAATCCGGTTTAAAAATTGATGAGTCAAATTCCCACAGAGTGGGAGCTTTTATTGGTTCTGGAATGGGTGGACTTCCAGTGATCGAGGAACAATTTTCTAAGCTTTTAGAAAAAGGTCCGTCTCGCGTTTCACCGTTTTTTATTCCCTCTGTTATTACGAATCTAGCTTCAGGCTGGATCACCATGAATTACGGAATTCGTGGCCCTAACTACACTATTTCATCAGCTTGCGCTTCTGGAGTTCATTCTTTGGGAGAAGCTTATAACTACATCCGTTTTGGGCTGATGGATGCGATGGTGGCTGGCGGTACAGAAGCGACTGTTTGTCAGCTATCCTTAGCTGGATTTTCAAATATGCGCGCTTTATCGACGCGCAATTCAGATCCAGAAAAAGCGTCACGCCCTTGGGACAAAGACCGCGATGGTTTTGTCATGGGAGAAGGCGCCTCCGTTATGATTTTAGAATCTCTTGAAAGCGCTCTGAAGCGGGGTGCTTCTATTTTATGTGAAATTACAGGTTATGGCGCCAGCTCGGATGCTTATCACATCACGTCTCCAGATCCTGAAGGAAAAGGTTTCGTATCAGCTATGCAAATGGCCTTGAACGATGCCGAATTAAATCCTGACCAAATCAATTACGTCAATGCCCATGGAACAAGTACTCCGATGGGTGATCCACTCGAATCCAATGCCGTTAAAACGGTTCTTGGCAATCATGCTAAAAAAGTTTGGATCTCTTCGACAAAATCAATGACAGGTCACCTATTAGGGGCTGCCGGCGCTGTTGAGTCGGCTTTTTGTGTGCAGAGCGTTCATACAGGAAAAGTTCCACCTACGATCAATCTGGATGAACCAAGCCCAGAATGTGACTTGGATTATGTTCCGCACACAGCCCGTGAAGGTCAAATTAAACATGTTATGAATAATTCGTTTGGTTTTGGCGGCACGAACAGTTGTTTGATTTTTTCAAAACTCGAGAAATAATATGAAAGTCTATATAGCTTCCGATCACGCGGGTGTTGAATTAAAAAAACAAATTGTTCAATACTTGAATGACTCGAAGTTATGCGAAACCGAAGACTTAGGGCCTTTTTCTGCGGATTCGGTTGATTACCCCGACTATGCCAATCAGGTATGTCTTCGTTTGAAGGATGAACCACAATCAAAAGGAATTTTAATTTGTGGCTCTGGCCAAGGTATGATGATTCGAGCGAACAAATTCCCGTTTATTCGCGCGGCCCTTGTTTACAATGATGAAATCGCACAACTATCTAGGGAACATAATAATGCCAACGTCATTTGCTTGGGAGCTCGGTTTTGCACTCTAGAAAATGCTCAAAAGTGGATCAGTATTTTCCTCAATACGCATTTTTCAGAAGGCCGCCACGCAGTTCGTGTTGCTAAATTGAGTTCTCCCGTTTCATAATATTCTTAATCAAGATATTACGACGGAAGGATAGCATGGCCACTGATTTATTATCTTCACTTTCTCAAGACACAGAAATTTTTCAACTCATTCAATCTGAAAACCAAAGACAAATTCAGGGTTTAGAAATGATTGCTTCTGAAAATTATACATCGAAAGCCGTCATGGAAGCTCAAGGTTCTATTTTAACAAATAAGTATGCTGAAGGTTATCCGAATAAACGTTACTACGGTGGTTGTCAGTTCGTTGATGGCGTCGAAAGCTGCGCAATCGATCGCGCTAAAAAACTTTTTAATGTGAATTATGCCAACGTCCAGCCTCATGCAGGATCACAAGCCAACATGGCCGTTTATTTAGCGGCACTCAAAGCCGGAGACACTATTTTAGGAATGGATTTGTCTCATGGTGGCCATTTAACACACGGAAGCCCTGTTAATTTCAGTGGATTACTTTTCAAAGCAGCCAGTTATAAACTGGATCCAGAAACCGGTTTAATTAATTACGATACGATTCGTCAGACAGCTCTGGAAGTAAAACCTAAACTCATTATCGCCGGATACAGCGCTTATTCTCGCCCTTTAGATTTTGCCAAATTTCGTGAAATCGCAACAGAAGTCGGTGCGGATTTACTCGTAGATATGGCTCACTTTGCAGGACTTGTAGCCACAGGACATCATCAATCACCAGCGCCGTACGCTGATTTTATTACTTCAACAACTCATAAAACTTTACGTGGTCCACGTGGTGGAATCATTTTAACGAATAACGAAGAGAAAGCCAAATTGATGAATTCGCGCAT
>DALYIB010000042.1:0-15574 GCA_031970595.1 Pseudobdellovibrio sp. | reverse complement strand
TATGTCTAAGCGTGTTCAAGATTACATAAAAAATTTTAAGTATTAAATATAATTATGTAAATAACTAAATTTAGCTATATATATTAATATTTAAATTGAAATTTTTTTGTTAAATAAATATTTGCTGCCATATACACAGCAGCAGAATTTTCTTTGACATCTTTAAAAATATTTTTCTTCGCGCAATCCAGACTGATTTTATAAGTTCCAGAATAAGGATCTTTATGTGGCTGATAATAAGATTGAACAAATTTCATTTGGGAAATAATATTTTCTTTAATATTCGTAACATTTTCAACTGACTTTAAATGCGTGTATTCATTTGAATGAATAATTTTACCCCCTGAAGTGCAACTTAAAATTATCGTTAAATAAAATGTTAAAAATAAAAAAGCGTACATTATATACCCTTAAAAAACTGTTCATTCATATTAAGTCAATTTACTATAAAACTATCAATAATAGTATTTAATTATCTAAATAAACTCATTTTAAGATTAAAACGAAGTTGTAATTGTTTAAATATTATTTAAATATAGAAATGTAATCTTATTTACTAATATAACAATCTTGAGGAAACGCTTTGTTTAAAATTTTAATTTTTATTTCATTTATTTTTATATCCTCTCGGTTTTATGGCTTAACATTTGCGGATATTAATGAACTTGAAGTTCAAACTTATTGCGATATTCTTGATGTCAACGCGACAAAAATCAAATCATTTCCTGGATCGTTTTGTATCTTCAGAGACGATGGTTCAGTAATTTATGCTAGCCCTACGCATCTTACATTAGCTGATAAAAATGATACTATTATTTGGGAGACTGCTGGTGATTTTCACCATCAAATTAAACTTTCTTTAGATCAAAAAAAAATACTCACTCTCGATTCTAAATTAGTATCCATTAAAAATAAAAAATACAAATCTGATTTAGCTTCTATCTACAATCTGGATGGCTCACTTGATAGATCTATTGATGCACAAAATCTCATAGAGCAAGCAAAACTCAAATTAACTATTCAAAACACCACTCTCCCTGACAACCCTAAATACAAGGATGCAAAAGGGGAAGTTGCACACTTGAATAGTTTTTATGAAATCCCTCAGCATTCAAACCTTCAAAAAAGCCACTTAATTCCTCCAGGCGGCTATGTTATCAACGGTCTTTATGACGGGGTTTTTATTTTAGATCGAAAATTAGAGAAAGTTTTATATCATTTCAAATTTCCTTTCGCTAAGGATAATTTTATTCATGACGTTCAAATTACAAAAAAAGGAACATTTTTGATATTTGTGAACCTGTTTAATTTAAATCCTGAAATACCTGGAGAATTTCATCATTCTGCTGCTGTCGAGTACGACCCTTTTTTTAATAAAATTTTGTGGAAATTCACTGCAACACCAAAAGAAATGTTCTTTTCACCGGCAACAGGAGGTATTCAAGAGCTAGATGAGAATACCATTTTAATTTC
Source organism: Pseudobdellovibrio sp. (assembly GCA_031970595.1). GTDB lineage: Bacteria > Bdellovibrionota > Bdellovibrionia > Bdellovibrionales > Bdellovibrionaceae > Pseudobdellovibrio. The sequence continues at coordinate 14,101 of DALYIB010000042.1, read as the reverse complement.
TGATTATATTAAAGGGTTTTTTGTTATTAATAAAAAAGATAACTCAATAATTTTTCCGTACTACAACTTAAAAAACCTTGAAAACTCGAGTGGTTACACAAATTACCAGGACATTAAGCTGTACAATTTAGATAAATTTTTAAAGCAAAGAAAATTAAAAAAGAATTAGGGATTACAATACTCATTTGTTTGAGTAGTCCCGTCTAATTTTGTAGAGATTGCTACAAAAAATCTATTCTTTTTACAATTTTCAGACTGAGATTTGAAAACGAGCGAATATCTTTTTTTATCAGAACTTATAAGTATTGCTGCAGATAATTGAGATTCATAAGCCTCTCGCTCTAAAGTCGGCTTGATTTCATCCAAAGTTCCTTGAAAAACAACTTCTTTAAGCATTTTGTTTTTCACTGAACGTATTTTTGAAATCCCTTTAGGCAAAATACTTATAATATTTTTAGGAAGTTCTGACGTTTTTAGATCTTCAAATTCGATCACTTGTGCGCCTTTTGAAGGTACGAAGTGATTGAGTTTCGCAAATGGGGCTATCTCAAAGGGTTGAGAAAAAACATAACCTCGATTTTCAACAATTTTATGACAAGCATGACAAGATTGGGCTACAGTTTTATGATCTTCTGGAAACGTCTTTCCATTAATGTCAAATAAGGCATATCCCCAACCATCTGTAGTTGAATATTTTGTGGAATTTTTAACCATAAATTGATAGCGTCGCGCGCCCATAGGCACTGATGAGCTCGTAAATTGGCTATCGGCAACAGTTCGAATTCCAATTTTTGCAAATACACTACCCTCTGGAAAGTGTGTAGATCCAGACTCTAAAGTTTTCCACGCAAGATCATTAGCAAATGTCCATCTCATTTCTTCAGTATCTTTTCTGAATCGCACCGTCACTAATTTCCAATTTTTCTCAAAATCTTTAAAATCTGAGAAAGAAATTTCATTCATCGTGGCTTTTCCCTCGAACACATCTTGTGAAAAAGCGCTGCCAGCAATAAAAATTAAACTCAATAAAACTATAATCTGCATATTATTCCCCAGATGCATTTATCTCAAAAAAATAACCGAAATAGCAAGATTGGAACATATTAACTCTAAGGGTCAATTTTCTTAAGTTCTTAAAAAATATCATCCCTTTTATGATTTCAATCATACTTATATTTCTAAACACCGATTATGCTCTAAATAGGAGGTCAAATGAGCACTCAAGTTATTTGTATTAACAACCAAGCTCCACTGTACGAAGCCAAAATGTTGATGAAAGAAAAAAGAATTCGCCATCTTCCGGTAGCGAATTATAAAAATGAAATTATTGGAATTTTCACAGAACGTGATTTAATCGGAACAGATCGGTTTCAGGATTTACCCGTCGAAATTTTTGCCAGCCCGAATGTCGAATACGTCACTGCCGATACTCCTCTCAGAACGGTCGCACTGAAAATGCTCGAGAAAAAAATTTCTTGCGTATTATTAACCGACGAACAACAAAAAATGGTAGGGATCCTTACTACTGATGATCTATTATTTCATCTGACTCAGATGCTGGATCCCAAACATCATGATGACGAAAATTCAACTTTATTCAATAAAGTCAAAAATTTTGCGTGGATTGAAACAGTTGGCGAACTTTCAAAAAAATTATCAGATATTGGAATCTGATTTTACCAAACAAAACCCACACTGGCCTGCGGAGCAATGCCGTAGGCCGAGTTGTAATTAGCACCCGCTTGCAGTTTGAACCAACTGAACAAACGGTAATCGACACCTAAGTCCAAGTAAAAAGCCTTGCGGTCGCCCAGCGTGGCTCCCAATCCCGTCCACAGTTGCAGTCGATTCGAAATATCATAAGTTGGAAATTCAAAACCAAAAACAAAACGTCCCTGACTGCGTCCTGTATCTGTCAATGTCTCGGCTTTGTAATACGCAATATTAACTATTCCCGTAATTTTGACACCTTGTAAGGTTTGATTGTCTTCCTTGATAACTGAATATCCAAACAAATGATTGGTAATTTCAAAAGTCACATTGGGGTCAATTCCCCAGCTCGAAGTATCTACTTTGGTGGGTGCTGATTTTTCGTTGGGCTTTAATGCCTCGGCAGTATTGGCACGCTCTTGTGCATCTTTTTGACGTTGCTGTTCGATTTTTTCTTGATTCTGAATCATCGTATTAGTACCCGTTGTCTGACAAAAAACTGAATGACTCATTAATAATACTATTGCTGCTAGAAATAATTTCACATGGACTCCTTGATGTATTTCTTATAATAAATTTTTCTACTTAAAACTTAATTCTTTTTTATAGCCAACTCGACTTTACGACAGTAATATTTTTAAATTCTTTCAGGAGTTCAAATGAGAATCGGCGATATACATACAGAAAAAATCAAAATCACAGCAGAAAAAATTCAACAATTTGGAACTTTTTCCGAAGACTTTAATCCCATCCATTTCGACGATACGGCTGCTCAGGCGCATGGTTTTCCTCGAAGGATTGCTCACGGCATGGCTTCAGCTGCTTTTTTCTCGAAAATTATTGCTCAGTCTTTTCCTGGTCCAGGATCTGTTTATTTAGGGCAGACTTTAAAATTTTCGGCACCAGTATTTATCGATGAAACTCTGACTTTCAAACTTGAAGTCATTGCTCAAAAAGACGGAAAACCCATTTTTACTTTAAAAACTGAAGCTTACGGCGAAGATCAAACTTTAAAAATCAGCGGCGAAGCTGTGATTAAAAGTGCTTCTCATTAAAAATTCGACTTTATTGAACAGAAAGTCTATATGATACCTATGATCAAATTATTTATTTTTATATGTCTAACTCCGATGTTTCTTTATTCTGCGAATACCTTGACCGCCGTGACCTTGCCAGATCAATTCGAAACTGTAACTCCCATCAACGAAGAAACTGAATGGATTGTTTTCAGCATGAATCACGAAGTTTCAGATGTGATTAACAAGGCTATCGAGGATTTAAAAATCACTGACATTCAATCACTGAAGGGCGCCTATGTTTCTGATATTTCAAAAATGCCTTCGATGATTTCGAAAATGATTGCACTGCCAAAAATGAAAAAATACACCTTCAAAGTTTTACTGGACAAAGAAGGCGACATTACAAAAACATGGCCCCGCAAAGACCTGAAAGCCACAATCATCAACCTTAAAAAATTGGAAATCAGTGAAGTTGTCCATACTGATCAAATCGCTGTCATCAAAAAATTTCTTCTGGATAAAAAAGAAAAACCCATTAAAAAATAGGGATTGATTCACTGAATGATCCTATCTCAGGATTTTAGATACAAAAAAACCCGCTCAAAGCGGGTTTTTTATTTCTTTATTAGATATTCATTCAGATCTAGCTATCAACAAAAGTTTTAAGTTTGTTCGATCGGCTAGGATGGCGTAATTTTCTAAGAGCCTTAGCCTCAATCTGACGAATACGCTCACGTGTGACGTTGAAATCCTGACCCACTTCTTCCAAAGTGTGATCCGATTCTTCACCGATACCAAAACGCATACGTAAAACTTTTTCTTCACGCGGAGTTAAAGTCGATAAAACACGACGAGTTTGTTCCGCCAAGTTTAAATTCACAATCGCTTCAGCTGGGTTAATGACTTTTTTATCTTCGATAAAATCACCCAGACTTGAATCTTCTTCTTCACCGACTGGAGTTTCCAAGCTGATTGGTTCTTTCGCGATTTTTAAAACCTTGCGAACCTTATCAACTGGCATATCCATTTTCTCTGCGATTTCTTCAGGAGTCGCTTCTCGACCTAATTCCTGAACCAACATACGTTGCGTGCGCACCAATTTATTGATCGTTTCGATCATATGAACTGGAATACGGATAGTACGCGCCTGATCGGCTATCGCACGTGTGATCGCTTGACGGATCCACCAAGTCGCATACGTAGAAAATTTGAAACCACGGCGGTATTCAAACTTATCAACGGCTTTCATCAAACCGATGTTACCTTCTTGGATTAAATCCAAGAATTGCAAACCGCGATTCGTATATTTTTTAGCAATAGAAACAACTAAACGTAAATTCGCTTCAACTAATTCTGATTTCGCTGCATCGGCTTCGCGCTCGCCTTTCCAGATGGCTGTGTACGTTTCTTGAATCCATTTAAAATTCATTTCCGTATCATCGTGCAAACGCTTTAAACGTTTTTCCGATTCCTGAGCTTGGATTGTATATGTCCGGAATTTACCGTACGTTAAACCCGTTTCGCGAGTCATTTTCGTTAATTCTTTTTCGTTCGTTTCAATTAACTTTAAACGCTCAACCATTGAGGCTACGTCTTTAGAGAACGTTCTTTCGATACCGTCTTTGATGCGTTTACGTAAAGCACCCATGCGATTCACCAAGTTTTTAAACTTGATGACAACACGGTTGATTGTTTTACGATTGAAATTAATCGATTCAAAATTCGCCATTAAAGCTTCGTTTAAAACACGAACTTCTTCGGTTAATTTTGTTTTCACATCAAATTTAACGTTTTCATCACGTAATGTAGTAAAAGCTTTTTCAGTATCTTTTTGATACTTGATAACAACACCAATTAATTGGTGAATTTTTTCAATATATTCTTTTTCGTCATATTGATGATCTTCGTCCTCAAGGCCACGGAAAATTGATTTAACTTTGATACGACCTTGATCAAGGCGTTTACCTAAATTAATGATTTCGTAAGTCCCTAATGGAGACATCAACATTGAACGAACAATTTCTCGTTCGCCTTTTTCAATACGACGTGCAATTTCAACTTCACCGTCTCTTGTTAATAAAGAAACCGATCCCATTTTACGTAAATATAAACGAACAGGGTCTGCACCCTTAACGTCTTCTGCTTCTTTCACTTCTTCTTCATCAAGATCTTCTTCATCTGCATTCGCCAAGAACTCTTCTTGTTCTTCTTGTTTTGCAATTTCAGAATGCTCGGTGATCACAACACCATTGGCCTCAAGCGATTGCATAAAGCTATCAAGAACACTAACTGCCAAGATTTCTTGTGGAAGTGTTTCATTGATTTCTTCGATCGTGATACGGCCTTTTTCTTTGGCCAATTTGATAAGTTTCTGAAGTTCTTCTTTGGCAATAACTTCTTGTTCAGCTATTGATAAAACTTTGATTTCTTCTGGTGAGCCAGTTAGATTTTTTTTCGACATTGAAACCCCGCAAACTTCGTTAGTAAAAAAATTATTTTTTTAAGGACAAACGGTTTTTTTGTAGATCAGAAAATTCTTTTAACTTATCGATATCAACTTGATTATTTGCGCCGGATTTAATTTGTTTGATATCTGTTACTAGTTTCTTCGTCTGTTCCTTAATAAAATTTTGCTGAATTTTTTTAATTGTATCCGCCAAAAGTTTTTGTTCTTTTTCTAAATCAAAAGTCTCAACTTGTGATTTATCAAACAAAACTTCCGGCACATCCATTTTATTTATCAGCAGACTGAACAACTTATCAAATTTATTGGGATCTTGTCTATAAACTTGCTCTAATTTTTCAACTAATCTTCGAACATCTATGTGTGCGATTTGGCTTAATAATTGCTGTAAATCAAAAGACGATTGTGAATTCAAAACCCACTCCATATTGGCACGGCTCTTGATCAGCAACTTCACTAACAAAATTTCAGCTTGCGGTGCTGATTTAATTTTAAAAAAGTCACCTTCTTCGGTGAATTCCACCACTGGAGTCGCGTTTTCTGTACGTTGTACAGGCATTTGTGTTGCAAACTGGCTTTGGCTGCGAGCCTCTCGTCCCGAGGCGTTATAGTTAGATGTAAACGCTGATCGCAACCATTCGATAGTCACACCCATTTTTTGAGCCAACTCTTCGGCGTATAAACTTTTCAATCTTTGATCGACCATCACATCAAATACAGGTTTTACCTTGTCCACGAGCTTCACTTTTTGACTAGCCTCGCCACGATAATCCAACATCCAGCTTTGTAAAATGAGGGTAAATAACTCGGGAGCCCCTTTAATCTGAGCTTTTAATTCGTCCGCACCAAAATTTTGAACGAACTCATCTGGATCTTTTGCTTGATGCAACACCAAACCTCTTGGGTATAGACCCTGAGCTAATAGAATGGATAAACTTCTTTCGGCCGCCATTTGACCGGCCTCATCCGAATCAAACAAAACAACCACATTGGTCGTTAATCTTTTGATGAGTTTCGCATGATCAGCGGTTAATGCCGTTCCCATGGTCGCTGCTAAATTACAAATTCCCGACTGATAAACACTGACCAAATCCATATAGCCTTCGACGACGACGATTTGATCTTCTGAGCGAACATACTTGGCAGTTTGATAAAGGCCATACAAGACCTTCCCTTTGATAAAAACAGGCGTTTCAGGTGAATTTTTGTATTTAGGCTCGCCTTGATCATGAATTCGACCGCCAAAAGCTAAAACTTCTCCGCTGGGCGAATGAATCGGAAACATCAATCGATCGCGGAAAAAATCGATATAACCACTCTTATCTTTTTTAGGGCTTACTAATTTGACTTCTTCGGCGATCACATCGGGAATTTGATGGCGATGCAAATGCTGAGTCAACAAATCCCAATCCATTGGCGAATAACCAATTTGAAATTCTTCGATGATTTCAGGAGTTAATTTTCTTTTTTGAATATATTTTCGAATCCCACTATCCAGTGGAGCTCGCTTAAGTACTTCACGAAAATAGTCAGCAGCCAGCTTATTCGCTTTCAACATTAACTTTTTTCTGTCGTGATTTTGCTGAGCCTGATCGGGACTTTGTCCCGATTGAGCTTGTGGAACTGGAATTCCGTATTTATCTGCTAGGTAAACCAAAGCTTCCGGGAAGCTCATACCATTATAGTCATGTAAAAATTTAAATACGTTGCCGGATTTTTTGCATCCAAAACAATGATAAACTTGTTTAGCTTCGCTGACAGAAAAGCTGGCTGTTTTTTCCTGATGATCTGGAAACGGACAACGGCCCATAAAGCCGCCGCCACTGTGTTTTAACTGAGTATATTGAGAAATAATATCGACGACATTCGCCGACTCGGAAACTTTATCGATAAATTCTTGCGGATATCGCATGAAGCTTCCTTTGATTCAAACTAAGAAAGTTTTGATTTAATAATTTCGCTTAACAATTTACCGTCGGCTTGACCTGCTGATTTCGCCATTGCTTCTTTCATAACTGTACCCATTTCTTTGATCGTTTTCGCACCTGTTGATGCGATAACTTCAGAAACCAAGGCTTCGATTTGTTCTTTGGTCATTTGAGCTGGCAAATAAGCTTCCATCACTTTTAATTCAGCAGATTCTTGATCAACCAAGTCAGTACGACCTGCCGTTGTGAATTGCTCAATTGATTCTTTTCTTTGTTTAACCAATTTTTTGATCACACCCATGACATCATCAGCTGTGATTGGGTTTGGACGAGAATCGATTTCTTTGTTCTTAATAGCTGATTGTAAAAAACGTAATGTATTTAATTTCACTGTGTCTTTTGAAATCATTGCCGATTTAATATCAGCCAAGATTTGTTCACGGATTTCCATGTGTCTCCTAAAAAAAAGATCAATAACTGTTAAATTATTGATCCTTCCATCTTATTAAAAAAAGATTTTAAAATTACTCTTCGCGATTACGATCTTTGAAACCACCGCCACGAACTTTTTTATGAGCGCGTTTGCGAGCAGCTGCAGATTTTTTCTTTGCAGATACGCTTGGTTTTTCAAAGTGTTCACGTTTCTTAACTTCAGAAAGAATACCGGCTTTTTCACAAGACTTTTTGAATTTTCTGAAAGCAGATTCAAAACTTTCTCCGTCTTTGATTTTAACTAATGCCATTTTAACTCACCCGACCTTTCCGACTTAAACTTTTTCTTACAATATATAAGAATGTCACAAACTAAGGTATTCAGCCCCCAAACGCAAGAATTTGATGCAAAAATGATGAAGCTCGCCCTCAAGCTGGCTCGACTGTCGGAAAAAAAAGGCGAAGTACCAATTGGTTCGGTCTTAGTCGACGGAAATGGGCATATTCTAGCCCAGTCCACGAATCTTCGGGAAACAAAAAGCACAGTTTTAGGGCATTCCGAGCTAGTGACCCTTCATAGAGCTAATAAAAAGATCAATTCATGGCGACTGGTCGACTGCACGTTATACGTCACTTTGGAGCCGTGCGTTATGTGCGCGGCCGCTTTAGTCCAAAGCCGCATCAAAAGAGTCGTCTTTGCAGCACGCGACCCCAAAGGCGGAGCCTTGGTCAGTTTGATGAATTTAGGATCCGATGCCCGACTGAACCATCAATTTGAAATTTCTGAGGGTTTGTTCGCTGACGAGTCCAGTCAGATGTTAAAAAACTTTTTTCGGAAAAAAAGAAAGAATAAAATTAAATCGTAATCAATGATCTAACCACAACGAGGTTTTAAATGACTCAAAAAGAAGCTTTAATTGCACTAGAAAAATCCCTAAAAGACATGAACTCGACGCCGATGGGACGTCGCCTTTTTTTGGCGTCCTCCAGTTTACTGTTAGCAGCCTGTGCCACGCAGGATAACCATCGCTTGCGCGAAGGTGACAACGCCGGACAAAACACAGAAATGTCCGTCGAAGACGAAATGAAAATGACAGCTGAAGTATTACCTACAATGAAAAAAGATTATCCACCCTTGCAGAATGCTGACGTCCAAAATTACATCAAAGGCTTGGGTCATAAAATTGTGAAAGCCAATAACCTCGTTGGAAATCCTTATAATTATTCCTTCACGGCAGTCGATATTGGAATGGTGAACGCGTTTGCTTTACCAGCAGGAACTGTTTTCGTAACTGCACCGTTGATTGCGATGGCGGATACCGAAGCCGAACTGGCCGGCGTGATTGGGCACGAAGTGGGACATATCAAAGCCCGCCACACAGCCGAAAGAATGGAAGCCGCTAAAAGAGCGGAAGGAAAAACAGCTTGGTACGCTGGCGGCGGAGCCTTGTTAGGTGCGGCTTTAGGTTATGGAGCTTCGAAAATTTTATGTAAACCCGAAGACAAAGAGTGTTTACAAAAATCAGTCATGTACGGTGCCGGCGCTGGAGCTGCCGGCGGGTTACTGATTCAAAAATATAAATTTATGGCCAATTCCCGCGAAGATGAAATGGAAGCCGATCGTATTGGCTTTAGAACAAGCGTCAATGCAAATTACAACAAAGACCAAGCCGGATTATTTTATGAAAAACTTTTAAAAATGGAACAATCCCGCGGACAAGGCGGCAACGATATTTTGCGCAGCTTATCGGACGCCATGAGCACGCATCCACCGTCAGCAGAAAGAGTTCAACAAATGAAACAAATGGCTCAGTCTGAAGCAAATAAAGCCAATGCGATTACATCCACCAAAGAATTTGATCGTATTAAAAAGATTTGCATAGAAATTAATAAAAAATATCAAGACAAAGCTAAGTCCTAATGAGTTTGAATTGAGATCTAATTTTATAGGCTAAGGAAAGTGATCTAACTTTCCTTAGGTTTTTTTTTGTCACTCAAGCGATAACCATAGCCAGAAACCGACTCGATATCCGCATGAAAATCAACCAACTTCTTTTTTAAATAATTAATCTGAGAATCTACATTTCGAGGAGAAACTTCGCGATGACCCCAAACCTGCTCCATAAAGGTTTCTCGAGATACGAGACTATTCGGGTGCGTCGCCAATAAATAAATAATATCAAATTGTTTAGGTGTTAAATCAATCGAGCGATTATCTACAGTAGCAAATCGTTCTTTGGGATCTAGAATTAAATTTTTAAATTGAACTTTATCGACCTTGATTTCTTCGGGCTTCACAACTCGCTTTTGGACACGTAAAAGTAATTCTTTAGGGTGAAAAGGCTTGGCTATAAAATCGTCGGCACCCGTTTCCAATGTTTCAATACGTTCATCATCGGTCACGGCACCTGATACAAATATAATTGGAATATTTTTTGTTAATTCATTCACTTTGACAATTCGGCACAAGTCGATACCTGTCATAGATGGCATTTTATAATCCAGTAAAATCAAATCGGGTTTGAAACTGCTAATAAAATCAAGGGCCTTTTCTGAATCACAAATATAGTCACATTTAAAGTAAGGCGATAGAACTTCCGCCATCAATTGGCAGCTTTCCTCGAAATCATCAATAATCGCAATTTTCTGCATTTATACACCCTTATATTTGATATTACGTCCATCTAAGATTTTCTTCATTTTTTCTCGGTTGTCACCCTGTATTTCGATCACGCCAACAGTGTCCTGGACCTTGTAAGAACCTCCAACACCGCACTTTGTCTTAAACTCTTTAGTCAGATCTTTCAGAAATTCATCCTGTCCTGGCAGCTTGTCCAAGACAGTCACGGTTTTCCCACCACGACCATTTTTTTCGATTCGAAAAACGGCAACAAATGAATTGTTCGCTATTAACTGGGCTACCTCGGCAGCAGCTTGTTCTTTTGGAAAGGATCCATCAAGGATTTTACGATCTTTGGGATCGTCTGAATATACTAAAACTCTGTCTTTATTGGCCACAAACGTACTCCGTGACCTTTATGATATCACTATTTATTTTTTTTCAAAGAGATTAATCATTTTGAGACAACTTCGAAACACGTTTAATCATTATCAATTGGCAAGCTGGTCTGTTCTGGCGCATCCGCACCTAAATTATGTTTAGTGAATTGCTGACCATCATAACGAAATAACTGCGGCACTTTTTCCATGACTGTGATTAGGTTGATAGGTTTTTTCCAAAGCACAAATAAATTTTTCATTGTTTCATCCATGTAATTGGGCTGCAAATCGAGGCCTTCATGAACATGATGTAATAACAATTCTCCGCGATTTTCAAAATTAGCATCTTCGATTTTAATAATCGGCTGTCCAAAATTAGCTAGCTGAAATAACAATTGTGATTTAATGGCCTTAAAGTTTCGAGTATTGACTTCAAATTTGCCCGTATCGTTATTCATACGATAGACAAACAGTTTGTTACGGACACAAAAATCTTCCGTCAGAAATTCATCAATAAATGTGACATCGTTATAAATTTTGCGAACTTCGAAAATTTTTTCCTGACCTAAATTTAATTTTTTATTCCAATTTTTTCGTTCGCGAACGTCATCGCATTCTACCCACTCGCGACCAAATTTACCCTTGTTCCAGCGATCTTCGATATCGCGCATCAACTCTATACCGACTTTGTAAGGATTATAACTGCCGACTTGCATCACCATTGTTCCCGAATGTTTGTCAGCGAATTCAAACAATTCAGAATCATCCAAAATATGCCGAGTCATCAAAGTCGAATGCCAATACGAAGCCCATCCCTCGTTCATTGTTTTTGTCATACCTTGGGGAGCAAAATAATAGGCCTCTTCTTTGACTATATTCAAGACATCTTGTTGCCATTCTTCAAGGGGGGCATAGTGAACAAGAAAATTCAGAATATCTCGAACAGGTTCACTTGGAAACTGTGTCATCCCCTTCATTTTTTCAATCTGCTGCTGTTTTTGTTGCTCAACGACACTGGGCGGATTGATATAGCGATTCATGTAGGATTTTGTGACGTTGAAAACAAAATCAGACTCACGTAATTCCGGCTTTTTTTCTTTGAATTGCGGCGGACCATTTAATATCGAATGTCGGTCAATCAAGTTTTCTAAGCTGAGACACGTATCAATAAATCTTTCCACCACATCATAACCATAACGATCGATATATCTGCGAATACGCGTCGCGTGATTAGCCATTTGATCCATCATTTTACGATTTGTTTTCGAAAACCAAATATTATTTTTGAAGAAATCGCAGTGACCATAAACATGTGACATCACAAGTTTTTGATCCATAAAAGAATTGCCATCCATCAAATAGGCATAACAGGGATCCGTATTAATAACCATTTCATAGATTTTCGATAAACCATATTCATAGGACTTGGAAAGCTGTTCGTATTCCATTCCAAATTTCCAGTGTGGATATCTGACTGGAAAACCGCCATAGGAAGCAAATTGACTGATTTGATCGTAACTGACTATTTCAAATATCGTTTCAAAAAAATCTAATCCGTAACTCTTTGCAACTTTTTCAATTTTTTTTCGCTCGTTTTCAAGCTCAAGAGTTAAATTAGCCATTTACTTTCCTTTTCCTAAAAAATCTTTGATGGAATCTAAAATTTTATCTCTGGATTCAATTTGACTCAGAGTTATTCTTTCGTCTCCACTAAAATCTTTTTGCAAATCTTTTAAAAATTGGCCGCTGCCATATTTGCTTTCAACTTGTCCATAAGAAAACACATTCACTCGAGGCAAGAAAAATTCTTTGATGAGCTGAACACACAAACGAGTATCTTCTCCGCTCCAATTATCTCCATCGCTAAAATGAAAAGGATAAATATTCCATTCGTTGACTGGATATTCTGTTTCAATAATTTGCTGACACAATTTGTAGGCCGAACTAATTAATGTTCCACCGGATTCACTGGTTTTAAAAAATGTGGATTCATCCACTTCTTTGGCTGCTGCATCGTGAATAATAAATCGGGTCTCTAAACCTTTGTAATGCTTTTTTAACCAAGTATTGATCCAAAACGATTCTAGACGAACGATTTCTTTTTGCTCGTCACCCATCGACCCAGATACGTCCATCATATAAATCACAACGGCTCGTGTGAATGGCTTTTGTGTTTTTTTGATTGTGCGATACTGATAATCGTTACGAATAGGAATAATCACTGGATCTTCGGGATTATACGAACCCGAAGAAATATAACGAGCTAAGGCTTTTTTATAGGTTTGCTTGAACTTACGAAGACCTTCGGGTCCTACTGGTGCAATTCCTGAATATCTAGTTTTTTCAGTCACTAAATTTTGAGTCCCTCGTGGCTGAATATTGGGAAGCTCGAGTTTTTCCCCAAGAATTTCGGCCAATTCATCCAGTGTCAACTCAACCTCAAGCATGTGTTCACCAGAATCGGCGCCCGCTTGACCTTGTCCTGATCCACCTTGTCCTTGAGCCGCTTGTCCTTCTTCGCCTTCACCTTGACCGACACCTTGCTGTTTTTGTTTGGAACCAAAGCGAAAGGTCGGGATATCAATTCGGGGAATTGGAATTTTGATGAGCTCATTTTCTTGACGACCAATCATTTCTCCATTCGTTACAAATCGCTTAAAATCCTCTCGAACTTTACCTTTGATAATATTTTTAAAACGACTTTGATCTTCACGAATAGACATGATGGTTCCTTTATTTCGTCTTATTTATTTTTAACATCTCCACGAGCAAAAATACTTGCGACATAGTGTAAAACATCGGTCGCTGAAATTTCGTCATAACCAAAATCTTTGATCAACCGAGATTTTACGAGATCAATTTTATCCTGGGTTTCTTTTTCACCAACAGAACTGACCAGAGTCGTTAAACGAATACTGTCTTTTTGATCTTCAAATATTTTTAATTCCAAAGCTTTGTGTAAGCGCTCGTTCATTTTATAATTGAATTTCTTTCCATCCAAAGCTAAGGCCCCTATTCGGTGCATGATTTCTCTGCGGAAATCATCTTTGCGTGATTCAGGTATTTCGATCTTTTCTTCGATCGCACGCATGAGTCTTTCATCTGGTTCCTCGTCATATCCAGTAAATGGATTTTTGACCTTTTCTTGTTGCGTGTAAGCTTTAACGTTATCCACATAGTTCGCACACAAACGCTGGAGTGCGTTTTCGTCTGAACTCATAGCCCGTTGAACTTCCGATTTAATTATTTCTTCGTATTCCTGCTTAACGACGCTCAGTAATTCTTTGTATTCTTGCTTCAGTTCCTCGTTTGCAATTAATGAATGGTGCTTCAGGCCACTTTCTAATTCATTCATCAACATAAAAGGATTGACTGAGCCTTTATTCATTTGCTGCGCTAAAACCAGGGCGTTCGATAATTTATCTTGGATATAACGAGGCGATATTCCGTCTAAACCCTCGCGAATGGTTTCTTTGCGTAATTCTTTGACGTTATCTTCGGTAAAATTAGGAACTGTTTTACCGTTATAAAGTTTCAATTTTTGCAAA
>DALYIB010000041.1:12359-15649 GCA_031970595.1 Pseudobdellovibrio sp. | reverse complement strand
AACTTCTTCGGCGTGACCTTGCGCTTTGACCTTACGGTATTCTTTGATTAGTTTTCCATTTTGATCAAAAACAAATGTACTGCGCTCGACGCCCAAAACCATTTTGCCATACATATTTTTTTCTTTGATCACATCAAAATACTGACAAAGCTTTTCGTCCGCATCACTTAATAAATCAAAATTAAAACCACATTTGTCGATAAAATTGTGGTGTGATTTCACTGAATCACGTGACACTCCCAAAATCACAACGCCCATTTTTTTAAATTCAGCTAATTTGGCATTAAATTCTTGGCCCTCTAAAGTACATCCCGGAGTATTGTCCTTCGGGTAAAAATACAGGACAATTTTTTGACCTTTGAAATCAGTCAAAGAAACTTCACTGCCAGAGGTCGACATTAACTTAAATGTAGGAACATTTTGATAATTCATATTTTGTCCTTTAGCGACCTCGACGGATGGGCTGCTTTTGATTTTGTTCTGTTTTTGAGGACTCAGTTTTCGTTTCGCCGCCTTCGAAATTTTCTGGACTGCTTTCGATTTGGCTTTCTTGTGTGTTTTGATTTTCTGGGATGCGGCCTTCTTCGATGGAGCGCGCTTCGTCATTGTTTTCTTTTTGATTTTCTTTTTGGTTTTCATTTTGAACCTGACCTTCTTTGGGTGTATTATCTAATGAAGCTGCTGGAGCCTCAACAACCTCAGTGCTTTGATCTTTTAACAAGTGAGCAAAATCATCTCGAACTTTAAGAGCTTTTTCAGTGATTTTGATTTTGCCCTCTTTGGGAACGATCATGCTGAGTTTTCGATATTCAACTAAATCTTTAAAAAAACCTCCAGTAATTTCCACTGGATTTTGTGCGCCGACACGGACTTGAAACTGACTCAGACGCAACTCGTAAACAGCTGTTGCCGAATTTTCTGGCTGGTAACCCAAGACTGTGTTTTGACATTCAAATATTTGCAGACGACCTTCTTTGGTTTGCAGCAAACAATCTCGATCCGCAGCCGTCAGGGCGACGGCCGGCCCTAAATAGGCCCCCCACTGCGAAGATTTAAATAAAATTTTCCAAGTCTCTTCCGTTTTTTTCTCGATAGAAAAAAAATCGGACCCCGGTGAAACACAATTCTGAAGATATTCTACGCGACTTTCATTCAATTTTTTTGTTTTCCACAATTTACAATCCGACAGTTTGAATTTAGTCGGTTGCCCCGAGGCGATATCAAAAGCGGCACTGATAACTTGAAAAGGCGTCGTTCGTTGTTCGAATTCAGGACGAATGAGTTTAAAAATTTCAGCTTCAATCATAGCCGCCGAAAAAAGGGCTTCGGATAAAATCGTTTTTTCGTCCTTATGGACTGATTTTTTAGGACTCAGATCCGACTGGACTAATTCACGGAAGCGAGTGGATTCTTTTTCAACCGATTCCACTGCTGCTGGATCCTTTTCATTTTTTTGCTGCCGAGGACACGAGGTCGCAATCAAAATAGGCAGAAATAACCAAATGAGTTTCATATGCCACATTACATTATTTTTATTAGTGATTTTCAAGGGAATTAAAATATGTTTAGCTAATTTCTAGAGTAAAAACTCAGAAAACGAAAGGGCGACATGGAACAAATTTGGCTTAAAAATTATCCAAAACAAGTAGCTGAACACATCGAGCTGAATCAATACGAAAGCATCCTAGATGTTTTTGACGAATCTGTCCGTAAATTCAGAAATAAAAACGCTTTCGAAAACTTTGGTGGCACACTGACTTATAATGAGCTGGATGTTTTATCTGGTCAGTTTGCTTCGTATTTACAAAACACTCTAGGCCTTAAACGCGGCGATCGTATCGCTATTCAATTGCCGAACGTACTGCAGTTTCCGATTGTGATGTTTGGCGCTCTCCGCGCTGGTTTGATCGTTGTGAATACAAACCCTCTCTATACAGCTGCTGAAATGAAGCACCAATTTAATGATTCTGGCGCCAAAGCGATTGTCATCTTGGCTCAGTTTGCTCATTTGCTTGAAAAAATTCAGCATGAAACACCGATCAAACATGTGGTCGTTACACAAGTCGGCGACCAGTTACCTTGGATCAAAAAGAATCTGATTAATTTTGTTCTTAAGACAGTCAAAAAAATGGTGCCTCCGTATAATTTGGAACATCACACTTGGTCAGATGTTTTAGCGAAAGGTTCTGAAGGCAATTATGTTCAACCAAACCTTAAACAAACTGATATTGCATTTTTACAGTATACAGGCGGAACAACCGGAGTTTCAAAAGGCGCCGTGCTGACTCATAAAAATATTATCGCCAACATGTTACAAATTTGCTCATGGATGCGTCCGAAATTGATCGAAGGCGAAGAAGTTTCATTAGCGCCACTTCCATTGTATCATATTTTTTCTCTGACAGTTTGCTGTTTAGCGTTTATGAGATACGGCGCTAAAAATATTTTAATTACGAATCCGCGTGATATTCCAGCCTTTATTAAAGTCATGCGTAAAGAAAAATTCACAATCATGGCGGGCGTAAATACTTTGTTCAATGCGATTGCAAATCACCCCGATGCAAAGTCAGTTGATTATTCCGGCGTTAAAGTCTGCGTAGCTGGAGCCATGGCTTTGCAGAAATCTGTCAAAGACCAATGGAAGAATGTCACAGGGACCGATGTCATCGAAGGCTATGGCTTGACCGAATCATCACCTGTTGTTTGTTGTAATCCGATCGATGGCACGGACCGAGTTGGAACAATCGGTTTACCCCTACCGGATACACAAGTGTGCATCAAAGATGACAATGGTAAAGACATTACAGCCACGGGCGAACCCGGTGAATTGTGTGTCAAAGGTCCTCAAGTGATGCAGGGTTACTACAATCGCCCCGAAGAAACGGCCAAGGTTATTATTGATGGATGGTTACACACGGGTGATATCGCTGTGATGGATAAAGATGGATTTTTTAAAATCGTCGATCGTCAAAAAGATATGATCCTTGTATCCGGATTTAATGTTTATCCCAACGAAGTTGAAGACATTATTGCTCGTCACCCCAAAGTCCTCGAAGTGGCGGCTATTGGCGTTCCAAACGAACACTCTGGCGAAGTAGTTAAAGTCTTTGTCGTAAAAAAGGATTCATCACTCACTGAAAAAGAAGTGATTGATTTCGCGAAAGAATCGCTGACGAATTACAAAATTCCAAAACATGTTCAGTTTGTAAATGAATTACCAAAGACAAATGTTGGAAAAGTCCTACGTCGCGCTTTACGAGACATTAATCAGCAAAACAGTTAATAATAAA
>DALYIB010000041.1:0-12349 GCA_031970595.1 Pseudobdellovibrio sp. | reverse complement strand
GAGAATTCTCAAAATAAAAAAGCCTCTGAAAACAGAGGCTTTTTTATTTTTTGTTGTGCTAACAATCTGATAATTAAATTATGATTTTTTAGCCCAAGAAGTACACCAGCCATCAGCTGCTACAACTTTACCAGCTGCAAAAGGCATTTGACATGGTCCTGCCTTTTTTCCACCAGCAGTTGTTTCTTTTGTTTTGTCATAGAACGCACAGTTTGAACATTTCTGATCTGCCCATTTCATACCTTGACGCTCTGTTTGGATTTTTTTGTCTGTAATATCCTTATGTGCATGAGCGTAGCTCACTGCTTTCGCTTGAGCATCTTTTGGATCTACTAATTGAGCTCCTGCAGAACCACCGGCTGCATCACCACCGCCACGTTTTCTTTCTGCGCGAGCGATGACTGGCATAATTGCCGCTAAACCAGTTGCAGTAACTAAAGTTGTTAATAATTGTCTTCTATTCATGTTGATCTCCTTATGAATATCTCTAAGCAGATCATACTCGTTATCAATTGGTTTTCAATAAGATTTACAACAGTATCGGAGGTTAGACCTGCAACTTATGGTTGCAGGTCTAATGAAAATTAATGATGAGCCGCTGCTTCTTTGTCAGCGCGCAAACTATTGACCTTTTTATAAGACCAAACACGGAAACGTTCGATGTATCCAAAGGCCGCTGGAACAACAATTAAAGTCAATAAAGTCGAACTAATAACGCCACCAATAATGGCAACACCCATCGACTGACGTTGACTTCCCAAAGCAGTCATACCAATCGCAATTGGCAAAGTCCCTGCGATCAAGGCCAGTGATGTCATCAAAATCGGACGAAGTCTTGTGCGACAAGCACGAACCAAAGCTTCGTTCATATTTTGGCCTTCACGCATCAAGATGAGAGTATAATCCACCAAAAGAATCGAGTTCTTAGCAACAACGCCCATCAATAAAATAAATCCTATGATCGAGAAAATATCGATCGATTTATTAAATATGAACAGACCAGCAAAAGCTCCTGAAATAGCCAGTGGTAATGCCAACAAAATTGTAAACGGAGTTACGAAACTTTCGTAAAGTGAAGCTAAAACCAAGTAAATAAATAATATCCCCAAAGCCAAAGCAATAGTCATATTCGTAATCAAATCTTTAAAGTCTTGCGCTTGACCTTCAAATTTGTAAGTGACACCTACAGGTGGCTTCATGTTGGTCGCTAACATCTTTTCAATTTCAGCTGTCGCACTTCCCAACTGACCTTTCGGACTTAAGTTGGCAGTAATCGCAATAAAACGTCCTTTGTTTTGACGATTGATTTGCGAATAACCCACTTTTTCTTCCGGTGAAGCCACACGACTGAGTGGAATCATATTAAAATTTTGATTTGGAACAAAAGTCGTTTTAAATTCTGATTTTAAATTTTTATTCGCATCCGGAAATTTTAAACGAATATCATATTCAATTCCGTTTTGACGATAAACGGCCGGAACGTAACCTTCCGTACGGTAACGCAATTCCGCACCGGCAGTCACAGTAGATACACCCAAGGCTTCTGAACGATCACGATCAAAAACGACATGGTATTCCGGCTTACCTGCACGGAAATTAGTATCGACGTCAATCAGATCTGGAATTTCGGCAATTTTTTTCTGTAAGGCCAAAGCATATTCAGCCAATTGATCCAAGTCATCGCCTACTACATAAAGATTCAATGGTTTTTGACCACCACCAGAAATATCCACGTCAGTCACAGCGATAATGGCTTGGTTTTGTAATTCCTTTAATCCGGCACGGGCTTTTTCTTTTACATCCATTGTTGTAATACCACGACGTTTTTTAGCTGGAACAAGTCCCACATACAAATCCGATTTATTAGATTCATAAGTGCTTGAACCTACCGTCATTGCAACCAATTCGACTTCAGGAATCGCTTTGACGATGGATTCTACTTTTTTAGAAAATTCATAAGTCGATTGCAACGAAGTCCCGACTGGAGTTTCGATGGTGACCGTGAACTCACCTAAGTCATTCGGTGGTAAAAATGTTTTACCGATAAATTTACCTAAGTATAATGTCGAAAAGAAAAATACGATTGTCGCGACAATCACAAAACGTTTGTGTTTTAATGTCCAGACCAAAGTGGCTTCGTATTTATTTTCAAGCCATGTTTGAAATTGATCAAATGATTTTAAGATTCGATCAATAAAGCCATCGCCTTTAACATGCTCGTTTTTACCCGCCATATAAGCAGACAACATCGGAGCCACTGTAAACGCATCAAAAATGGAAATGATCATCGTAAATACAACAGCCAGACCAAATTGTTTAAAGAACTGTCCTACGATACCAGGAACGAAAGCAATCGGACCGAAAACCGCAATGACCACCAAAGTCGTCGCAATAACCGCTTGAGTCACTTCTTTTGTTCCTTCGATCGCAGCTGTTTTTGGATCCTTACCCATTTCCAAATGACGGAAAATATTTTCACGAACAACGATGGCATCGTCGATCAATAAACCGACGGCCAAGGACAGTGCGATGAGTGTCATGATGTTGATCGAAAAACCTGCGTAGTACATCAAGATAAATCCACCCAATAACGAGTTCGGCAAAGCTAAGCCCGTAATGAATGTCGATCTGGCAGAACCCAAGAAAAAGAAAACCACGATCACACAAAGTAAAATACCAATTAAAATACTTTCACGCACGTCGGCCACATTTAAACGAATCGGAAGCGAACTGTCACGAACCATCACGGCTTTCGCATCCACTTTTTGAACATCTAATAACTCATTCACTTTACCAACAGCTTCTTTTAAGCGGTCAGCAACAGCGACAGTATTTGAACCCGATTGTTTGTAGACCTGCATGAAAATCGCATTATCGCCATTGATCGATGAAAAACGTTTAGCTTCTTCAAGAGACTCTTCGATTTGAGCAATTTCAGAAAGCTTTACGGGACGATCGGATCCAATAAAATTCACGGCCACATCTTTCAACTGATTCAAGTTCGTAAACTCACCGATTGTTCTAAGGACTGTTTCGCTCTCTTTACTTTCGTATTTTCCAATTGGAATATCTTTCGAAGTGTCTTCGATTTTTTTAGCGACTTGAACCATCGAAATTTCACGATCTTGTAATTTCCCTTTATTCACCAAGATTTGAATTTCTTTTTTACGACCGCCCACGATACGCACTAAACCCACGTCTTGAACGCGTTCAAGCATCGGTTTAATTTTTTCGTTCGCGACATCATATAACTGGGCTGCATCCATTTTAGAATTAATCGCAAATGTCACAATCGGCTGATCGGCTGGATCAAAGCGACGAATCACTGGATCTTTGGCATCTTTTGGAAATTTTGATTTCACGTTTTGGATACGATTACGAACTTGTTGTTCAGCCTCTTTGATATCAATCCCTAGACGGAATTTAATAACAATAATCGCAACTGAATCATAGTTATAAGAAGAAACTGTTTCGAGTCCTGATAAACTGGAAACTTCATCTTCGATGACTTTGGAAATCTGTCTTTCGACGTCGACTGGACTGGCACCTGGATACATTACCTCGGCAAATACGATAGGAAATGTCACATCGGGAAATTGATCGACGGGCATTTTCTTCATCGACATTAAACCAAGAACAATCAACAGCACCATCATACAAGTGATAAGCACCGGTCTTTTAATTGAAAATTCTGCTAAATTCATATTTATTCCTTATTTATTATTTTCTGCAAAAAAGAGTTGGCTGGAAGCTTCCAGTTTACGTAGTCCCGACTTGGCCTTTAACAAATTCACTTCAGCTTCTGCCGCATCGGTTTCGGCTGTCACCACATTCGCGGTTACTGTACGTCCTTTTAAAAATTTATCTTGTTCCGCCTTTGAACGCTCACGTTGAAAAGTGGCTACATCTTCCAGTGTTTTTACATTTGAAACAGCCACTTGGTACTTGCGTAATAATTCATTCCAAGCATTGACGCCATCTTTGACTTTGCGTTCGGCTTTGTACTGAGAAGCCAACGCCTCTTTCTGAGAAGCACCACGAGCTCCTGATTTAGCATCTGTTTCGATAACCCATGAAAATTGAACGCCCACCGAAGTTTTAGGGTAATCAGACTCAGTCACTTTCGAAATCGCTTCACTGCGATCACGATTATATGATGTTGTCGCATAAGTTCCAAAAACAGATAAGTCAGGACGCAATTGATCTGTCACCTCATCGGCGACATTTTTTTTGGTACTGGCTTCAAGACGTGCTACTTCGGCCTCAAGACTGAGAACATTTTTAGAGGATGCCAAAGATTTAATATAATTTCTTTCTTGAGTCATTTGACCATCAATAGTTGGTGTCGCTTGATCCGCAGATAAACCTAAATTTTCTCGAATTTTAGTTTCCGCTGTTTTTAAATCTTCGACTGAATTTTGATACTGCACAGAACGTAAAGATGTTAAAGCCTTGATATTCATTAAATCCGCTTTATCACTGATTCCGTTAGATACACGGTTGGCTGTCCATTTTTGTAATTTTTCAGCGCGCTCTAAATTAGCTTTTTTCAAGCGAACATCTTCAGACGCGACAACATAATCCCAAAAATCCGCTTCCATCTGAATTAAATAGGCACGACGCTGCAATTCAGCAGCTGTTCTTTCGATTTGTGCAGCTGATTTTTCACGTTGTAATTTGGTCCGAGTGCCATAGCCAAAAAAATCTTTCCACAAAGACTGAGAAACAGAAACTCCCAAAGCCCCCGTTGAATACTGATCAAAACCCGGAAAAGCTGTTCCTGGATTTTTATAGTCTGCTAAATCACCTTGGAGCTTGATCGAAGTTCCCGTAATGAATTTTTTAGCTAATCCAATCGAGTACTGACTGATATTACGCTCATTTGAAATCTGACTTGGTAAAGATTTATCCACACCTTTCAAGTAGCTGGCTGTCAAAACCGGGCTCAGATCTAATCCCGCTGAATCAACTTTGTCGTCAGCCGCTTGTACGGCCATCTCATAAGCTTGAAAAAGCGAATTTTTCTGGCGAGCTTGTTCGAGATATTGATCGAGAGTCAAGGCTTGTGCCGCACTCCCTACCATGGCTAATAAAAAAACTATTTTCTTCATACTAAAACTCCGTTTAAAAAAACTTTTAAAATTTGATCTTTCAATTTAGGTATATCTTCTAAATAATTATTGACGTCTTTGCGAACGTGGACATCACAGCTCGTCAGTTCGAAAAAGCCCCACAAGCCTTCACTGAGAAAAATGAAAAACAAAGCCGGATCTATATCTTTGCGAACGATATTTTTGTCTTGTGCCCGTCGAAACAATTCATAAAATTTTTGAATAAGAGGATAAATGATTTCTTCGTGAATTTCCTTGGCTTGCGGCATCCCTTCCAGTTTTTCACGAGACAAAATCACACAGACTTCTGGATATTTTCGACGTAAATGTAGCATGCTATCAACAATCGATTCGATGTCTTTTTTAAAAAGTTCCAAAGTCATTTCTGAATTTTGTGATTTTTCAATCAGAACTTGAGAGCTATTTTTAACCTCGAGAGCAAATTCGCGAAGGAGCTCTTTGTAAAGTCCCTCTTTGCTGCCAAAATGATAAGAAATCAGAGCGACGTTGGTATTCGATTCGCGAGCCAGATCGCGAGTGGATGTTTTTGCAAAACCAAGTGCTGCAAAAAGCTTTGAAGCGGCCTGAAGCAAACAGTGACGGGTATCCTGTTTAAGATCTTTTTTAATTTCGCCTTTAAGTGCATTCATAAAACATAGTTTAAACAAATGTTTAAACTATGTCACTTATTTTTTAATCAAACGTTTAATTAATTGTAACTATTTGATTATACTGTCATTTTACAGTCTCTATTTTGCTTTTTTACAATCTTCGCACTCTTCTTTTTTAGCTTCTTTAGAATCGCCACAGCCTTTTGAGTCCATCGCACAAGGTTTACCTTTGTCACACGCACAACCGCCACCGTGACCACCATGCATTTTATGAGAACAAGCTGCAAACACTGTCATAACAATTGACAGTAATAGGATTTTTTTCATCTTTCACTCCTTGATAAAGGGATATTTCACCCGTTTCCTTCATTTTCTTGGAAATAGAAATTAAAAACAACTAGATTAAAGCCCTAATCTAGGAGATCGTTCATGAACTTACTCACATTCAGACCTCGTCTTCTCTCCGCACTTATTATTGTTTCAATCAGCTCTTCTGTGCTCGCGGAAAATCTGAATGCGATTTCAAAATCCAGCGACAACACTGTCGTTGAAGTTTTTCACCCAAGAACAGACAATATTATCTTTAAACTCACTGAACAAATGACTAAAAAACCAAGTATCTCGGTCTTTACAGAACTTGCAAAAATCACCTTCAAAGATTCACTTTTACAAGCTGAAAAAGTTTTTACTTTGCTGAATTGGATCAAAGATTCAGAACAGCCTCCGACCGAAGCCGTCAGCTATTCACGCAAAAGCCACTTTGGGTCATGGGCGCGAAAACTGAGCGATAAAAAATGCTATAACATTCGTGCGCGCGTTCTGATGCGAGATAGTTTAAAACCTGTCGTCTATAAAGAAAACAACTGCACCGTCGCGGAAGGTCTTTGGAAAGATCCTTATTCAGACCAAGAGTTAACTCAGGCCGATGAAATACAAATCGATCACATGGTTCCTCTGAAGGAAGCCTATGTTTCAGGGGCCTACAAATGGACTCCGCGTGCCCGCTGTTTGTATGGAAACTATATGGGTTATAATTTTCATTTGTTACCCGTTTACGGCGAAGAAAATAACAACAAGGGCGATCAAACACCCGAAGACTATATGCCCACAAATAAAAGCTATGCTTGTACATATCTGAAAAATTGGCTTTATATCAAAGCGATTTGGGGACTTTCGATGTCTGAATCCGAAGCCCAGTCTGTGGATCACCTGATTAGTGAGAACAATTGTGACAAATCGACTTTTGTAATTGCGGCCAAAGATTTCACCGAACAAGCCCTTTTTGTCCAACAAAATAAAGATCTTTGTAAATCACAATACAATCAACTGAGCAAATAAGATCGATTTCAGACGCACCTGCGTGCGTTATTTTAAATTGTTGTCTGCTTCATCATTTCTTTTCTATCGTAACCAGTACTAGAGGAGAAACGATGAAAACACTCTTTGGCCTATTCTTAATTTTTTCTTTCCAAACTTTTGCTCTGAGCCCCTCTGTCGGCGCCTTTGATAAAGGATGGCAATCCGTTGTTTTATTAAAAATTCCAGGTTACGACGACACCGGAACAGTCGTTGATGGTTACTGCGTGGGAACACTGTTATCACCGGGGCTTGTCGTCACAGCGGCGCACTGCTTAGCCGGATCGACTTTAAATTCAGGCGGACAACTGTCTTTGGAAATCGGAGAATATCAATACCGCACTCGCCCCGATGGCTCCACGTATCGTACAGGGTATTTGACGGTGCTCAGACATTCTTCGACAGTGACTGCCCGCTTTATGCCAGGTGTGGGATTCAACTCGGCACCGAATCGCATTCCCGAAGACAAAGATTTTACTTTTATTACACTGAATAATCCGATCACGTTACCTGGTGATTTTATTTTTCCCACAATTTGGAATCAGAGTTTAGCTGGACAAACGATTACAACACCAACAGTTGTTTCTATTAATCCGATTGAATACATCAGTACAAATGACACCAAACAAATGGCAACATTGAATCAAATTCGCTTTTTAAATTATTCGGCGCAGTCAAATTCCACATCTAAAGTGGCACCTGGGGACAGCGGGTCGCCGCTGTTTGGAGTCATTCAAGGAAAAACTTATTTAATCGGAGTCACCAAAGGAACTTTAACCAGTGGATTTTCGAAAGTAGATGTTTTTTCAATTTGGGGCGAGCGCGGACGCTAACCAAAAACGGATCCCCCAGGGGACAACCTAGGGGATCTATTTCGATCTTGTATTTATGAAATTAAAATTATTTGATTAATTGCTTTTTGAAAAATTCGATCATATGACCGATTTCCAAAACTTGATTTTCTTTTTTGCTGGAACCATGTCCTTCATCTGCGAACAAAATCAACTCTGAAGCAATTTTTTTCTTTTGCAAAGTTTCATGCATTTGCAAAGCTTCACCCGCTGGAACGCGCGGATCATTCACCCCTTGAATAATCATCAAAGGACTTTTCACTTTATCGACATAGGTCACTGGCGACAAACGCAGCATAAAGTCCTTGTCTGTTTCTGGATTTCCGTATTCGGACATTCTTAAAATTCGACGATAAGGCGCTGTGTTTTGCATAAAGGTCACCAGATTACTCATTCCCACTAAAGCCACACCCGCATCGTAACTACCCGCAAAATAAGTCATCGCCATCAAAGTGGAATATCCCCCATAACTCCAACCCATCACACCCACCTTAGGAGCTACGCCATTCGCATCTGTCCAGTTTTTACGAATCCAGATTGAGGCATCTTCGATATCCGTAATCACTTTTTCCCTTTTGGCTCCGTTATCTGCATCCAGCCATTCTTTGCCATAACCATCGCTACCGCGAACATTAGGTTCTGCGAAAATAAAACCTTCATCCACAAACGCCTGCGCCATTGGGCTAAATCCAGGCTGCGACTGCCCTTCAGGGCCACCATGAAAATGAACAACGACAGGACAGCCTGATTTTTCCTGACACTTTTCTGGAAAACGAACGAACATAGGAATTTCAACTCCATCACGAGTCGTGTATTTCATTAATTTAGATACGGCAAACTTTTTCAAATCCACTTCAGGTGCTGACGGCAAAACCCACTGAGTCATTTTTTTTGTATTCCAATCATAAGAATAACTCAAACGCGGCGACTGAGCTGAAACAACGCCCAACATCGAGACTTGTCCATCACGCGTTGTCGATCCCAAGAAAACATGATCTGCATTTTTAAACTGCGGAATATTCACTTTTTTAAAGCTTGGTAAAGACAGCGCATGTAATTCAGAATAGCCTTCGCGATTGACCGTATAAGTTAATTTTTTACGTGGCTGATCCACTGAAAATCCTGAAATATCGAATTTCAATTGAGGATCCGATTTCAAAGTCAGTTGTTTGTTTTTATACAGATACAGTCTTTTAAAGTTATCTTTGGCTGTTAAAACAATAAACTCGTCCGTGCGCGTTCCGTAGCTGACTTCATATTCATTTTTTTCGCCTTGACCGATCACAGGTGTCAATTTTTGAGTTTTCACTTCGAAATCATAATATTCGTTTTGGCGTGCACCATTGTATTTCACCATCAAAAGTCTTTCACCCTGATTCCAATAATCCGCCACGTACCAATTGCCATCGCCATCAAAAACAGTTTCGATTTTTAAAGTCTCCAGATTCATTTTATAGGTCGAATAAGAATCTGCTTTTTTGTCATTCGCTGTGTAATACATCCACTTTGAATCATCCGTTATAAAAGAAAAACTCACTTGAACTTTTTGCTGACGATACAGTTCTTGGATAAACCCTGTTTTTAAATCAAGCTTAAACAAGCCAGGATTTTCCTGTCCGTTGGTGTCTTTGGAAATAATTAAAAATTTTCCGTTCGGAGCCACCGCATTTAAACTGACGGCGTCCGATCCACTTGTTAATTGCTGAGGAAATTTCTGAGGACCGTCGATTTTCCAAAGATGCGACTGCCCCGTGACTCGCCAAGAAAAAAACAACGTTTTTTTATCGGGTGACAACATTCCCATTCCCGGGCTGGTGACATCAAACATTTTTTTTAATTTATTGGTCATAATAGGATTCAGAGCTGGAGGCGCATATTTTTTTAAATTCTCGGGTGAAATTGATTCCGAGCCCAATCCTTTATATTGCGCGAACGACAACACCGGAGTCATCAACATAAGACCTAATAAAAATTTATAATTCATATAACCATTTCCTTTTGCTTTATTCTGGCCAGACAGACTTTTTTTGTCGAGAAAATGAAATTTTTTTAACCTTTTGTCGCCAGCCCCTGGTCTGTGCAAAGTGCTCGTTTCAGCACTTCAAAAGTCTAACCATGGAGGGAAGATGTTCAAACCAAATAATAATAGGTTCTCAAATGATCTTAAACTCAGAGCGCCCCTGCTCTGTCTGCTGATGCTGACAGCCTTGGGTTGTGCGCCTGATTCAAACAATACAAGTACTTACGATCAAAACGATCCTAAACTCAGTGCCAACGTGGTCTATGGTGCTGATGGCCGATTAGATGTTTACCAAGTCACTGATGAACGTTTAAAAACCTTGGCCGCATCCACAGTAGCTCTTGTTAAATCAGCGGATCTTGTTGCCAGCAGTGGCGGTTTGACAACTGTTGTGGGTAAAAATTTTGGCGTTGATTATAATCTTTGTTCCACTGAAAAATTTCGCGAACAAGACACCGCAGCTTTTTGTTCGGGCTCTTTAGTAGGACCTGACCTTGTCTTGACCGCTGGCCACTGTATTGAAACTCTTCCGGATTGTACAAGTACCAGCTTGGTATTCGGTTTTGCAGTTCAATCTGCAGGATCTTTACCGCAAAAAGTTTCCACCTCTCATGTTTATAAATGTAAAGAAATCGTTAAAACAGTACGCGTGAATACGGGCGCTGATTATGCTTTGATTCGCTTGGATCGTCCGGCTTTGGATAAAAAAGTCCTTGCGGTTCGTCGCAGCGGAGAACTGAGCGTTGGAGAAGAACTGGTTGTCATCGGACACCCTGTAGGCCTTCCCACCAAAGTCACTACGGGCGGCCGCGTTCGTTCAGTCAGCAATCCTGATTATGTAGTTGCCAGTGTAGATACTTACGGTGGTAATTCAGGATCCGCTGTCTTTAATGCGCAAACAGGACTGATCGAAGGAATTTTAGTCCGCGGCGAACAAGATTTTACTCGTCAAGGGACTTGTAATGTTTCGTATGTCTGTAACGAAGACAGTTGTCGTGGCGAAGATATCACACGCATTTCTGTAGCAAGATCCTTAATCCCAGATTCCAGCGCTGGCCCCACAGATCCTGTCAACCCACCTGTGGTTGTTGCAGAAAAATTTGAAGCCAAACCCAATCAATTCATTCCGGATAACAATGCTCAAGGAATTTTATCCAGTGTTTTAGTGGGCAGCCTTCCACAAGGACGCAAAGTCATCGTCAATGTCGATATTACACATACTTACATCGGTGATTTAACTGTCGAGTTACTGAGTGCTGACGGAAAAAAAGTGACATTACACAGTCGCGCTGGTGGCAGCACAGATAATATTAAAAAATCCTATGATATCACTTCCCAATTAAGACAGGTCAGCACAGCTGGTAATTATAAATTACTTGTCAAAGACTTGGCTCGTGTCGATTCAGGACGATTGAATTCCTGGTCGATTGAATTTAAATAGGTTTTTATAGCAGATCTATTTTTCTGATTTCGGAGTGGGTGGTTTGATCAATTCTTCAAGCCATCCACCTTTTAATTGTAAGGACTTACCATCAAATAAAATATCAAACTCTGTTTGATATTGCGGATTAAAACCAATCTCTTGCGCTGAAACTCCTGTTTCCGCCAAAAGCCTGAGTAAATTACTTTTTTCAGTTTCATAAGACAAATTTTCTGATTGATTGAGTGAAGTTTCATTCAATTCACAAAATTGTTGAATTCGGGGGTCACCAGATAATTCCGGTCGTTTGGCAACCAAGTCATTTAATTTTAATAATAAATAAGTTCGATCGCCGATCGCTTCAAAGTTTTTTTTATTCGACATCATCTCTTGAAAAGCCACTGCGGCTTTAGAATAAAAAGCCGCTTTTTGCCAAAAATTATCTTCTCCGTTAGAGGTGGCCGCTTGAGCTTCTTGGATCAAATCCTGCAGTTTGGGTTGACGAAAAATAGACTTTAACAAAGGCTTCATGGCTTGAATGCGCGGATCAAAAGATTCACCCGACAAACTGGCATTAAAAGCTTTATTAAATTCGGCGGGCTCCATCGCTCCGGATTTAGAAAAAGCCAAGTGACGACAAAAATCAACCAAAGGGCCTTTTGGATCCGTCAAGCTTTCAAGTCCTTCACGACTGATTTTGGAATCAGTTGAATTCGATTGATTTTCCAAACTGGAATCAGCGCTAGCTGCAGACGGAGCCGAAGACTGACTATCCATAGACGTGATTTGTGATGAATGTGGCGCCGGCAGCACACCCGCCGAGCCAGATGGATGGGCTGGGCTATTTTTAGGTGTCGTCAACATTTGACTGACACTTTTCATCGAAGGCAGCGAGTGAATGAAAAAAGCGATTACTCCAGTCACAACAAAAAATAAAATCGTTAAAACAACTAGAATAATCTTAAAAGCTTTTTTCATTT
>DALYIB010000040.1:0-16036 GCA_031970595.1 Pseudobdellovibrio sp. | reverse complement strand
ATTCAATCTGCTTATAAAACGACCGAAATGATTATGAAAAAGCGCCCAGAACGTATATTAAATTTGGGTACTGTCGGCAGTTTTCAGCAGCCTGTGGGTACAGTGGGGGAAATTCATCAAGTTGTGCATCGTGGAGCTTATTTTCAAAACATGTACAAACCCATCCAACTGGAAACGGTGACATCTCTGCCAAATTGGATTTGCGGATCGGCAGATCACATTGAAACGCAGTCGCAATCCGATCCGGCTTTTGATGTGATGGATATGGAGCTGTACGCGTTGGCTATGATTTGCCGGCAGCAAAAAATTCCATTGTCCTCGATCAAAGTCGTATCCGATTCATCTGGACATCAGGTTAAATCTGAATGGGAAAAGAATCTTCAATTCGCCATAAATCGATTGCATGATACTCTGAAATCTATATGAAATACGGTATTGGAATTTTGTGGTTGTTATTATCGATTTCTGCACATGCGGAAAAAATAAATTGTGAATCCAGCGCCGCCCAAGTTTTTGATTTTTTAAGAAAACCCTTTGATCCTAAATACAACGAATCCTGCTCTGAAAAGCAAATTCCTGATTCTTGCCAAAATTTAAAAAATCGTTTGCAAATTCAAAATCAAAATTGGAAATCCTATTTGTTGGTCTGCGAACCTGAAAGTTATCCCGTCACTGATTATTTATTACCCTGTGCAGGGATCATCGAATCGATTTTCACTGAACTTCGAAATAATATCGAACAGCAATTTCAAAATCAAAAAACTAATCATATGTGTTCCAGTGATATTAAAAATAAAAAATTTCTTATTGATTATTATAATCAAGGTTTGCCAGCTGTTCTGCGCTTTGATCAGCCCGCTATGGTTGAAAAAATACTGCAAAAGGACTGTCGTGAAATTTCAAGTTTCCTGAGTTCTTATTTAAGGGAGCAGATTCAGCGGAGTTTGCTGCAAACGCCAGCCACATCGGATGTGTCTGTTTTATCGGAACGTCAAAAAGAATTTTTAAAATGGCGTGAAAGTTTTTTAAAAACTTCGATGGATGGAAATAAAAATCAAAGTTTACGTGAAATTCTCAATCAAACAGCAACTGATTTTTCTTGCCTCAATCGAATACGTCAAGCGGAAATGATTTGTGATGCTGTCTTAATAGCTCGAGCTGTACAAAAAACATTTACGGGTGGCAGTCGCACAACCCAGATTGTTCAGCAAGGGTTGAGCGATAAAGAACGTAAAAAATTGATCGAAAAAATTGATGATTTAGCCTATCAAGAAAATTTAACTTATAAAGGTAAGCTGGTTCGTTTTCTGAATGATCAAGGACAAATGCAAATGGCCTATGTCCAAGGAGTGACCCGGGATAGTTATATTTTAAAAATTAAAAACGCCCAAGACCAAGTTCAAATCATTCATGTCAGTACTCGGGCTGAAGTCATGTTGGCTAATTAATTCTGTTTTGACAATTCCAGTTCATTTTAATTTGATTCCCAAACAATTTAAAACTTTGAGTCAGCTGCAAACAAGAAGCCGAGTTCAGTTTTTTACTGGTTCGAAGCTTGTCATAACAAAACCACATCATATCATCGGCATTTTCAGGATCTGGATTGCGTGATTGGGCTAATTGACAGCTTTCGATATCCAATCTTGTTTCGTTACTTGTTAAACAACCCCAGTCGTGATTGGTTCTGTTCACTAAACATTGATAGGCCGGACTTTGTGAAGTCACTACTGAGTTGCGACCAGCACATGCGATCAAGACATCGGCATAAGGACTGTCGCTGATTTTAGCTATAGAATGAGAGCTCATTCTGTAAAAAACGTCGGTATTTTGTTCAGCCTTCAATAGCTGACATAGCTGATCTGCACGAACGTAATCCAGATCTTGATTTAAAATGACATCGATAATCGCAGTTTGCCTTTTTAAATATTGTTCCATGTTGATTAAATTGTTTTCCAAATAAAATTGATTAATTTTCCTTTGGATAGCAACAAGTCCTGTTGATTTTTTATAAATGTCTTCAAAGTATTTGAT
Organism: Pseudobdellovibrio sp.; assembly: GCA_031970595.1. Lineage (GTDB taxonomy): Bacteria > Bdellovibrionota > Bdellovibrionia > Bdellovibrionales > Bdellovibrionaceae > Pseudobdellovibrio. The sequence goes on along the minus strand of DALYIB010000040.1, from coordinate 14,005 downwards.
AATATTTTTTTGGCTAATAGGGTCCTGTTGAATGACTGTTTTTAAATGGGCTTGATCTTTCCAAACCAGAATAAAATCAAATAATGAATTTATTTTTTTATCAGATAAAATTGATTTCCAGGCCTGAATTGATTCTTGGGCTGAATCAGATAAAGCTTTGTTTAATAGATCATTATCCGTCAAATCGGGTTTGACGATTCGCAAGTTCGTTTGTGAAAAAGCTTTTTGCAATGCGCTCATGGAAATTAAATCCGTTTTTTTGGTATCCGTGCTGGTTTTATCAAAAGCGGCTTTAATCAAAGGCGCGGCTTTGGCCCCTAAGGGCCCTGTACTTTCAAAACCAATAATGTTTTCGGCTTTGTTAAAAATAAATGACATTTGCTCGCTCATACTGCGGCCAAAGCTCAGATATCTGGCGGCAGCGACACTTTCAGCGCTGTCCATGGGGAAACCATCGCCGACAAGGACGTGTAAATAGTCAGTGACACTACGGTGATCGGGAGTCTTACCTGAAAGGGTATTGCAACCCATTAAAAAGACAGACTTGGGCTTTTCAAATAAGGCGGGGCAAATACCTTGTTTTTTATATTGAAGCATTTCCTCTAAGGCCAATGTCGTCGAACGTTGTTCGCCAAAAAACAAACCTCCGAAATGACCTGATATCAGAACGCTGTCACAAGCTTGTACTTGAGCACAGGATTTCTGCAGCCAAAGTGGATCTTTGTTATCAGGAACCAATTCCACAAATTGATGTCCCAACGGGGCAAGGACACTTTGAAAAGTTTTCTTTTCATTGTCCGAGTTGAACGTCATCGTACAAATTGTTTTAGCAAATAATTGCTGGGAAATCAGAACAGATAATAGGCCTACAACGATATTTGATTTAAAGTGTTTCATATTAAGATATGTATCAAATTGAATGCCTAAAAAGAGTTTTAAAGGCCCTATCAGCAAAATTTGTTACATTGAACAGGGTTTGGTCAGTTCATATTGTGTATTTCACTTTAATCGTATTTGGATATGCAGATAGGCGGTCCTGTTGTTGCTTTTTTGAAATAGAATATGAAAAAGCAAATTTTAAAATTGTCCATATTAATGACAGGTGTGACTTTAACTGTAAACGCGGCCCAAGCCGAGTTCGGATTAAAGGACTATGAGCAAAAATTGATTCAGCATGGAGTATCTTGGAAATCCAATTCAAGTTATGCTTTTTTTCCGTCACTGTATTTAGGATTTGCACCAAGAATCGAGACGGCCGATCGTATTCATTTTCATTTAGGCCGTGGAAACCAAGTTCGCTTAACAGGTGTGATCGATGATTTTACGGCTTTAACATATATGTATAATTTGAAAGCTCGGTATGAATTAGTCAAAAAATCGATTCAGCTCGGTTACATCCAAGCCGAAGGACAAAATCAACACGAAATGTTCACCAAGGTCATTGAATCAGAAAAAATTCTTGAAACAATTCAAAAATTTGAATCTGGACAGATGAGTGAAAAAGAATTTTTCTTGGCGAATTTAGATTTAATGAAAAAGCTAAATCCAGGCCGAATTTTCAATATTCGTTTGGATTTGAAAAAATATTTTGAAAGCTGGAAAAATTCATCACTTGCAGCGTACATTCAAAAATCAGGTTCTACAAAAATTTCAGACTATGCTGCAAAAAACCCTAAGGACACTTTGATTTTATTGAATGATTTATTACCAGGCCGTATAAATGTCATTGCTTTGAATTCCGAAATTTTATTAGCTTTAGAAAAAGTTGTTAGCTCAGGCTCCTTGCAAGATCAGCTCAGTCTTTTTAACTTGATGACTCAGAATCGGTATCAAATTAATTATCCAACATCACCCAGCCAAGAATGCAGTTCGGCATCGTGTACGCTATCAGTTGTTGAATTAACAGCTATTTATCCCAACGGATCTACGATTTATGATACCAAAGACCGTAATGGGAACCGAATTCCCACAATCCGCGAAGTAGGGGTTTTGAACTTTCTGGATCGAGCGAATCATGACGTCGATAATATTCGCAGCGAATCGTTTTATGGTTGGTCACCGAAAATGGATTACACAGCAGAAGGTAACGGTATTCACAATCCGGCGGTGCGCACCAATTTACGTGCGGATGAGTTTAAACACTTGACCAACGATTTTTCAATTCCAGAAAGTCACAATAACTTGTGGATCGTATCGCGCGGAAACGTTTCGCATGGTTGTACGCGTATGTCGACAGGACATATTTTAGAAGTCAGAAATATTTTTCCATCTTCGAATGAGGAAATGAAAAAATTAAAATATTTTGGTAATAATAGTTCGGATTACGATTTGTTTGACATTGATGGTTCGGGTGTTCAAAAAATCATGGGCGTTCAGTATTATTTATCCTACGGAATCCAAGCCGATGAGGGCGAAGGATATCGCGAAGGTAAATTCCTTATTCCTGAATCCTTTAATCGAGAAGCTTTTTACGCTCAGTTGTATGGTCAAAATCAATATGTCGTACGCGATCAAAAAATTTATTTTGTAAATCCATATATCAGTTATTTCAACTTAGAAAAGCCGACAGATATCCGAGCTAAAAACTTCAGCCGCGCTTTAAAAGGTGAATTCGAGTTATACGAACAAAATTATGAAAAAGATAAAGTTCAGCTTTTTTCAATGTCTTCATCAATGATGTCGACATTGTCTTCGGGTAGCAATCATACCAGCACGGGTAAGCGATTGGTTCGATTGTTTGGTCGCGTGAACTCTTGCGGAGTCTTTGCTGAAAAATACTCTCAGTGTAAAGAAGATATTTATTTAAATGAACTGAAAGATCTTGAATCAAAAATTAAAAAAGTAAAGTAGGTCGATATGAAAGCAAAATCAATTTTAAGTACATTATTGAGTTTATCGATTTCAACACAATTTGCCTGGGCGCAAGATAAGCGGGCTGCTCAAAATGATCGTGAAAAGCAAATTGTTGCTTTATTTGATATCATCAAGAAAAAACCAAAAGGCGCTTTGGATGTAAATACCTATCAAACACCGATCGGTCGGGTGATCGTATCGCCGAAAGATCCAGCCACAGGAAAAACATATGTGTTAAATGGTCCTCCAGGAACGCAGTTAACAGTGGCGTTCAGAAATGCGGATGCTGATAAATTAGCATCGCTTGGATTTTATGTCGGCAATCGTTATGGAAGTAATTATTTCGAATTAAGAAATCAATTGCTAGAAGATCCACAAACAGCGCAGCAAATGAAAAGCTTACTAACGATAGCTCCAGAAACTTACAATTTCACAGGTCCTTCGGTGGCAATGAATGCGAATGATAAAGCTCAGTTTGCTGCTGCTGCACAGAATTTTAAGCTCCGTCACGATGAATTAAAAATGCGCTCAGAGGGATCGGCCCTCGCTAAATCATTGGCTCAGCACCAAATGATCGAATTGTATTACATTTTGAATTCACCGGATTCAAAACTAGCCACTAGTTACAAACAACGTGGTGTTTCGGACGATCGTCATGAATTGCAATATTACCGTTTATTTTCTGATTATTTAGCTTCTCAGGCGACGACAGATTTAGATTACTTATTACAATATGAATTTCAATCTCGCTCAGAATTAGCTCCTGGAAAAAAATCTGTCTCTTTGTCTGCAGTCCGAGTTCACGTGGCGTTGATTTATGACCGTTTAGCAGCTGAAGTTGAAAAAGGAACATATCCCAAATTGGCTTCAGAACAATTTCGTGCATTAAGAAATACGGTTCATAACAGTTTAAAAAGTTATGTGATTGGTCAATTAGAAAGCTATTTATCTGCTAACAAGGCGGCCTTGGATGCAATTCCTTACACGCAGTTAGTGGATGGTAAAGAAGTCATCAGTAAAACATCCGATGAACTTGCAGTTTTAATCAGTCATTTAAAAGCTTATTATCAACTAGACACTGAAGTTTTTAGCGTTCTTTCTAAATCAATTTCTGCCGATTTGCCAGAAATCAAAGATTTGCTGATATCATTTAAGCAGATTTCAGAGGCTCAGTTAAATATTAACTTAGATGTTTTAAGCAAGTTATCTAAAATGGCAGTGAAAGCTCGTAAGCAATTTTTGGTTTCAAAAAATATTGATTTAGTTCACTTTGTTTACCGTGCTTCACAGGTCATCCAGCAAGAACTGGGTAAAATTCCAGCGGGAGATTTATCTTTGGAAGTCGCTAAATTAAAAATCTTAGTAGATTTAAATTATGCGACAGGATTGTTTGATCAATCTCAGCATGAAACAGCGATACAGATGATTCAAAATCAGTTGGGTGATGCTTTGGGATTTTTACGTGAACAATTATCTGCTTGTATTACAAAGTATAATCAAACATTTCAGCCAGCCTTATTCGATTGGCAATTGGTCTCTACATCTGTTTTTAAATTTGTCGAAGATGGACTACGATCGACTTCATTGATTCAATTAGACAGCCAAATTCAAGAAATTATGAAAAACCAAGCAGTGGCTCCGTCACAACCATCACCGGGACAAAATAATTCTCAGGGGTCTACGGCTTCTTCGGGTGAATATGCGATTGAAACTTTAGGATTAGGTTATGGATATTTACGATTTATTCCTAAGGCTCAGACTGAAACTTTAACAAAACAAATGACTTACAAAGATATTCCAATCTTTGAATCGATGCCTTTGGATTTAGGTGTTGTTGCGGGTACCATTACAGAACAGCCGCAGACGCCGTTATCACATGTCAATATGAAGAGTAAAGATCGAAAAACTCCGAATATGTACCTGAAAGAGGCTTCAAAGCGACCGGAAGTAGCTAAGTTAATTAATAAATTGGTTAAATTTGAACTGACTAAAAATCAGTACACAATCACCGAAGTCAGTTTAGCCGAAGCAGAAGCTTATTGGTCAAAACTAAAGTCTTCAGTAAAGAAATTTAAATTACGTGCTGATTTGAATGAAAAAAGAATTCGCGCAACTTCTGAAATGGGCTTTAATGATGTTGTCAGTGTCGGTGCGAAAGCAGCTAACTACGCCGAGGGAACCAAGATTTTACCAGGTGTCTTCCGTGATGCTTTTGCAATTCCATTTTACTATTATGAAGAATTCATGACTTCAAACACAATCGAGGATGGATCCAAGGAAACGATTGCTCAATATATTACAAAATTTTTAGCCGATCCTAAAATTAAAACGGATCGAAATTTATTAATCAAAAAACTGCAACAAATCCAAGATCGTATAACTTCGGATAAAGTCCGCGTGAACCCATTCTTGGTTTCTGAAATCAAAAAATTGGTTTCTACAAAATACCCAGGCGAGAAAATGCGATTCAGAAGTTCAACAAATTCTGAAGATATGCCGAATTTTACGGGTGCAGGGTTGTATACCTCAGAAGGTTACAATCCGAAACACGATGACCCGAATTACAAAGATAAAAATGGCCAGGCTCCAGCTAAAAGAAAGACGATCGAAAATGCTTTGAAAACGGTTTGGTCTTCGGTATGGAACTTGCGCGCTTGGGATGAGCGTGAACACTATGGTATCGAGCACGGTGAAGTTAAAATGGCGATTGCTTTAACTCCAGGATATTCTGAATTAGCGAACGGTGTGGGTGTCAGTAAAAATTCGATTGAACCTGAATTGGGTGCGGGTGTTTACTTGAATATCCAGTCGGACGAAGATGCTGTCACAAATCCAGATCCAGCGATTACTCCAGATCAGGTATTGGTTTTATTCAAGCCAGATCCAAAAACGGGTACGAAGTATACTTTGAAATATTATCGTTATTCTTCGAAGACAAAAACGAAACCTGTCCTAGATTATGCTGAAGTCGAAAAAATTGCGGATTATTTGAGAGTTTTGCACAATCATTTTTATAAACTGTATCACCCGAAAAATGATAATCCACAGTTTGCTTTAGATGTTGAATTCAAAGTCGACGATATTGGTCAAAATGGCAAGAAGGACGGAGTTCGTAAAGTGTTTTACAAACAAGCGCGTCCTTTCGGTGGCTAGTTCTGATTCAGATATTTATTCTTCTTCGGCCTTTCCATCATCAGTACAACCTGATGGTGGAACGACCTGAGCTTTGGGCCATAAGAATTTTTCAAAATGATTTCTAAAGTCTTCGCCAATTTTCAAGCTGCTATGTTTATTGTGTAAAATCACAAGATTTTCGTCATTCAGGTCATTACCACTATTACTCCAGTTCTGAGAACCAAAGGTTAAGTATTCAGCTTGATAATCTGTATCTGAAATTTTTCTTAATAAAAGACCAATTTTTTGATGGTTTTGCTTCCAAGTTTCCCCGGTGCCTTTGACATTTTTCTTCATCACAATCGGCAGAGCAGGTTTTTGCGTATAAGCTTCGAACGGATTTTTTTCGATCAATGTCGCATCTCCGGTTTTTCCAGCCCACGAGCCCGGTCCACACGCAGTTGGTGAATCTACGATAATTTCAACGGTGACTCCACGGGCCGCTGCCCATTGAATCGCACGAACGTATTCAATACCCGCAGCCCCAAACATTGAAATAATAACTTTATCACCTGGAGCTGCACTATGAAGCATCGGTAAAATAGCTCGATGTTCAGCATCATCTGTCGGAGAGAAATAAACTCGGGCTGAAGTTTGATCCTGAGTAAAGTAAAAATATCGTTTAGTATTAGGGCGTTTAGCAGTATGAAAACGTCCGTAAGGATAGTTTTTGTCATTCAGGCCGACAACATCCGGTTTTAGGTCCTTGTTAACGGGAGTTGGCTTTTGGTATTCATACATTTCTTTGAACTCATCTAAGTATGTTTTTGCAATTTCTTCGTTGTTAATAATCACTGATAAATTTGAATTTCTCTCTGTCCCCAGGCACGTTCTAGAAATATTGGCAGTTCCAGTCCAGACGCTCCATTGATTGTTATTTTTCATGATTAAAAATTTATTATGCATGATTCCAGAGTTTTTCCACTCGACACGACCGCGAGCATCATCATCGGATTTGATATTTCGAGACAACTCGGCAATTAATCCCTGTGTTCCCGCGTTGTATTGAAAATCTAAATTCGTTTGATCTAGGCGGATATAGCTTTTACTGATGCTTTTCATATTCAGCGGAGCAAAAGCCCAACGTGAAATCAATTCATCATTGGGACGGACATAGCTCATGATCAAAGGTTTTTCGGCTTTAGGATTGGGACCTTTGTGATCAAAGACTCCATAAACTGGTGTTCCGCGTTGAATTTGCGAAATCAGGGATTGATAGACTCCAGAAAGGCTGCCTGGATTTTTTTCTGTTTTATAAATATCGTCAACACCATACAAAGCCATATAAATAGCATCTGTTTCTGGATTCTGCCCGATGGCTTGAATTTTTCGTTCCAGAATTCGAGCGACTCCATTTTCGGGTTGGTATTGATTTTCAGGAACAAACATCTGAGTGTTGAAATACCACTCAAGACTGTCTTGTAAATTTTTATCAACTTTGACAACTTCGCCTAATCTTAATTGTGGGTCTTCGATTTTTTCATTAGCGGCGGGTTGTAAAAATGAATATTTTTCAATACAGCCAAAATCATCTGTCTGCGGACATAAAATAAATTGTGTGGATGACTGCAAAATTCGAGACAGTGTTTTTTCAGCGATTTTCCTTTTAGTTAACGATTGAGGATAGTTGTACATCAAAAAACTTAAATACTTGGAAATCCGAGTCGTTGCAAAATAAAGCTGTTGCGATGTCAGCTTGTTTTTTTTGTTCCAAGTGATTTGGCGTTTGACTAGGTCAAAATATTCTTTGTCATCACCAGGTAAATCTTGGATCCAATCCGATGTTTGTGCTTTGTTAAACGTATTGGAAGGCTGACGAAGAGTGATATTCGTGCATTGAATTGACAGCAAAAGGGGAAGCAAAATAAAAATACGTTTCATAAGACCTCACAATCCAATTTGTCTTGTCGGTTACAACATCAAACAATTGAGCTTTTATGGACAATGGTCCAGTCTTGTTTTTTGAATCTAGTGGAAAGCTGATTTTGTTTAAATTAAAATAAATAAGTGAGGTTTTAAAAGGAGATAAATATGTTTTCAAGGATGAAAGCAACAGCCGTGCTTTTTTTAGCAATCAGCGCTGTTTTTTCGTGTACGCATACCCCCCCGTCGGCTCGATTACCGTCTTCTGCAAAAGATTATCAACAGGTTTTTAAATGTGGTGTGTTGAACTATTCAGAAAGTTCTTATAACACAGTTGATTCAGAAGATATTTATTATAATTTAAACTTAGATTGTAATGGGGATCGCCAAGTTAATAAATCGGATCAACGTAAAGTGATTAGCATTCCAGTTCAACAGTTATCGCCACAGCAAAAAGGTTGGATCACTCGTTGGACGGTTAAAGCTCAAAGACAATCCAAAAAATTATCAGCACGTCCTTATGTTTGTGCTGAATTAACTGTGACAGATGACCCTTGTCAAACCGGGAATAATGTCATCGGTTACAGACCACGCTTAACTTCAAATATTAAATAAGGGCTTTTATGAAAAAAATATTTTTACCTTTATCGGTGCTTCTATTCGCAGTTCAAAGTTGGTCGGGTGAAATGCCTCCTGTGCCAACCACACCTGTTCAAGACGAGCAAATTTGGGCGCAGTACTGTTCGGGCAAACGCCTCAGTACTGAAATACCTGTCCCTAATTATAATGATCGCGAAGTTAAGTCAGCGGTTAAGAAATTAGCAATGGTGTCGCCGTACAGTTTTTACTTTTATTCGGGACCGCTTTATGCGTATGGTTTAAGAGTCGGAAAAAGCAAGGACTTGGTCGATGTTCCAGCGAATTTTCCTGATGTTCAACAAGTCAAAAATGGCAAAAAAAATGCCCATGCCTTTTTGACTTTATTGTGTGGCGAATTTCGGGATCGCCCTTCATTGATCAAAGATAAATTGCGTTGGGTTAATAAAATGCACACATTGCCAGACGCTGAACAAAAGCCAGTGAATACGAATCATGAATTGTGGTCGCAAATGTCAGCACGTTCTTACGGACAATATATTCGAACAACACGGGCGATCTTTGCCGCTAAACAAATGGAATTACAAGAGCGTGGCTTCAGTGTGAAAATGGGAAAATATAACGAAGATTACCCAGTTCCGCCATTCACTGTTTGTGAAACAAAATTCATTTTCAAAAAATATGTTGAAACGGGGGCTCAGTTTTCGATGAAAGAAGGCGGCTTTAAACGTTATCAAGCTGAATACAATAAATTCAAAGCTCGATGTTTAAAGGATGATTTAGCTCATTTTTATGATTTTCGTGGTGATTCGAATTTTAAACCCAACTCGCCAGAGTCGAACGGTATGATTTGGTATTCTTCGACGATTTCGAACAGCTGTGTTCGCAAAGACGGTAAAATGGTGCTGAAAGATAACGTCAAAGAGAAATTTTCAGATCCAGAAATTTGTGAAAAATATTTTACAACGCCTTTTACATACCGATGGTCAGCAGCGCGAGCGGGCTTGGCAACATGGTTAATGCATGACTCAAAACATGATGAAACTTTTGCAACTTCGACATCATTAGTGACAATGGTTCCACACTTTGAGCCGTTACATAAACCGTTTGGATTTAAAATCCCTTATCGTGAAGAATATTTTGATGATGAAATTGAAAAAAATGAAAAAGGTGAATATATTGCTTGGGACAACGAAAAAGACGACTATGTTGTTTTAACTTCGGAACAAGTGGAAGCTAAGCAAAAAGCTATTGAAGCTAAAAAAGCCGAAATTGAAAAGAAAAAGCAAGACAGTGATATTTTGCGCTTTGACTATAATTCTGATTGGGCAAATCGTCAGACTGAATTTTGGAAGCGTGCCGATATTGGATTTAACGACATGGTTGGATTCGGCGCAGGATCGAATAAAAAAGCCAATGTCGAGTTAGCTTATGAAAGATTGCGTAATTCGGTCAATCGTCATACGGATTGGTATGCGTCAGGATATGATGATGGATTGGGAACAGTTCGTGATCAGGCTTATTCTCCGTTTGTGGCCAGCAGCTATGAAATGAGCGCATCGGATGCTTTTACGGCTCCGGGGACTACGGTGAATTCTCCGGCGGATGGTTGCAAACATTGGATGTTTGTTTTTAAATTGAAGAACGAACAATGGTATAATACAAAATCGATTGCCGAGAAGAAACCAGTTGATTTCAATTCTCATTGGTTTGATGAAACAAGTTTGGGTACAAACCATTTAGCGGATTCAGAGCATGCGTTGGATCGTTTGGGGACGGCGCTTGAGGGCGAAATGGATTCGATTTTGTATTTACATAATTTGACGACGGATGGAGAAGTGAATACTCAGTGTGGTGCTGAGTTTCTCCAGTAAACTGATCCTTTAAAAAGTGCAAATCTGAAGGGCCTCCTCGCGGAAGCCCTTTTTTTATTTCCGGAGCCCAAACCTGTTTGCATCATCAAAAACAAATCTAAATGTGCTTGCAAATTTTCAACTTTTTTAGTTGTACACCAACTTCGCCGCGCCAATCTTTTAATCTGACTCCTTAGGCGCGCGCATTGATGGTTGACCGCAAACAAAGGATCAAATTGTCGCTTTTCTGTATTGTTAAATAATAACTCTCGAACTTTTGGATTCTTTTTTCTTTGATGACGTTGATACATAATATTTCCTAATGTTTTCTGAATACTTCCGCGGTATGTCGCCGCCGCATCGGATTCGATAAGCGCTGCCGTATTTTTCGTTCGAAAGGCGGCTTGCGTGAGTGTTTCTTGAATAATTTCCATGCGATTGTTTTTCCTAATGCCGTATTTCGCTCGAGAAATTGCTGCTAACAGTCCTTTTGCGGGGATCTCGGCGACATTCGCCGATACGAGCTGGTGCTTTTCATTGACGATTAAACAGATGCTGAGTGGTTTGCACTTTGTGTGATGAATTGTTTCCATTTCGTCGATTTGCAATTTTACTGACGGCAGATCGATCTGCTGCATTTTTTGTTTTGTCCATTTTTGCAACCAAATAAATTTTTTGTATGTATTTGAATAACTGAGATTAAGAATGCGACTGGCTCCACGCAATGTAACGCCTTCGGTAAGAAGTTGAGCTAGCTGCAAATTGAGGTCGCGCTTTTTATGATAGCGATCCAGTTTGTAAGTGCGATGAGAGAATATTTTTTTACAGTTGGGACATTGAAATTTTTGATAGTAGCGGTTCATTCTCTTGACGTAAAAGTGACCACGTTTGAAATATTTTTTAGAAGGTGGGCAGTTGAGAGTGGGGCAATGTAGTTTGTTGATGTGCATAAAGGGGTTAGCACAAGAGAGGTTGAGCTTGGGCGGTGTTATTTTTAGAAATGGGAATAGGTATTTCGAAGATCGGTTTGGAATCCGGAAATAAAAAAAGGGCTTCCGCGAGGAGGCCCTTCAGATTTGCACTTTTTAAAGGATCAGTTTACTGGAGATTAAGGAACTTGGTATTTAGAGTTGAAGGGCTCGTGCTCGTCTTCGTCCCCTTGCTCACCGTATAATTAAAATCCACCGACTCATTCCACAGCTCCGAAAAATATTTCGCATAACTTGAAACCACAAATCGATGTGTCGAGTAATAGAAATTTTCCCAATTCACATTCAGCGCCGCATTCGTATAATGACCCGCTCCCGAGAACGTCATTTCACCATTCAATATCGCAAACTTATTATGCATCATAGCGCCGTTTCCGCCGGCTTGGCGATTTGTTTCAGCAAAGCGAATTTGAATGCCTTTGACTAAAACTAATTTCTTAATCATCGCATCCACGCCCGGAACTTCGCTTTCTCCGCGTAAAGCATCATCATCCATAATTAAACGAATATCCACTCCGCGCTGAGCGGCTTTTGTTAATGCATAAGAGACGCCTGGGTGTAAAAAATGTTGAATAGCGATATAGATATAGCCACCTTTTGGAACGCGATTCAAAGCTTCGATAAATGATTTTTCAACATACTTATTGTTGTTCGGAGAAAACAATGGTGCAATTTTTTCCTGAGCAAGCATTTGGTTGATTTGATCCCAAGTTGTTGCATTTGCATTTTGTCTTGGCATCACATTGTATTGTTCAAAACATCTTTCGCGTTCAGCTATATAAGCTTGTCCAATGGACTGTCCCGAAACTTCTTCCTGTTTGGCTGTATCGGCTGCTGCTTCTAATCCGGAAACCACGCACTGATGAGCTTGAATTAAATTCGTATTTGCAGGAGCTTCCACCATTACCCAGTGATCCAAGTGAAGACTTGTGCCAAAAGCTGATAAATTACCTGAAGAAAAATTGAGTTTCACTTTATTGTTCGGAGTCTCGATCATCATAAATTTATTATGATGTAATTGCCAAATTCCGCCGGCTCCTGCGTTGGTATTTCCACCCAAATAGCTCAGTCGAACATTCAAGCGACCACTTGAATCGCGGCAGGCTGGGTTGTTCATAACCAGTTCGTCGATTTGGCCGGCTGATCCATTATCCAAGAAAACTCGGATCTGAACACCTTTTGAAGAAAGTTCACAGAATTTTTTTTGGATCGGTTTGTTTGAAAAGCTCAGATATCCAACAGTGACTTTGGAATGAGTGGGGTCTGCCAAAGTTGAATCCAATTGAGTCAAAGCGCGTTTAACCATGCCTGATAGATCAGTGGCGCTTTTTTGATCTTCTCCATTGACGTTCGCACAAAATGTTTTTTTACGAACGACTTCGCCTTCAACGACGCGGCAGTTTTGTTGAGTGTGAATAAAATCAAAAGTGATTTGGTTATCATTGGTTGCGGTAGCTGCATTCGGCTGTCGTGGATTCGTTGTCTGACAAGCTGACAACAAACTGGCAGCAAGAAATGCTTTGAAAATCATTTTCATGTTTAAAGTCCTTTTTGTTTCTTAGTTGATGATTTATTTTAGCATAAAAAGTGTTTGACAAGAAAGGCGAGTTTATCGAGTTGACCTAGACCTTAGACTGGGGTGGAATCATATTATTTAATTCCTGTCCAAGGATAAAGTGGTTATGATTGAAATTGTGAGCTGGTTTAAAAATCAAAAACGTGTCCTTTTAAATATTTTCCTTGTTTTTATCTTTGCGCCATCAGTGGTGGCTTATGCAATTTACAGTTTGGATCAGAATGGCTATTTCCTGATTCAGAAAATTGATTTGCAGATTCAGGCTAAAACCGATCAAAAAAATTATATCAAAGCCTATGCTGAAAAATTAGATTCGCAATTAGCGGCTTTCAAGGGGCAGTCTTTGTGGGCTTTTGAACTTAAAAATGTTTCTGAAATTTTAAAAAAACAAAAATGGATCAAAGACTTTCGAATTGCTCGTTCGTGGCCTGCCAGTTTGGAAATTGAAATTGAAACTCAGGATGTGGCCTTGTTGCTGGCGGATACTCAAAAACTGACTCAGGGGTTGATGAAGCCAGTGACTCAAGATGGTGAGTTGTTACCTGATATCGATACTCGTCAAGCTCCGGCGCGTGCCTTTTTAAAAGGGGACGTTTTTGTTCGTGATATCGAGAAAAGAAAAAAAGCGATCGAACTATTAAAATCGCTTCCTGCCGAAGGGAAAATCGGAATCGATCAATTAGCAGAAATTAATTATAATTCCAAAGATGGTTATTGGGTTTCGTTGATTCATTCGGATATGAAAATCAAATTAGGTGAAGATCAATTCGAAGTTAAAACGGCGCGAGTTTCTCAGGTGTTGGATTATCTTGAAAAACGAAATCTTAAAGCGCGCGTCATAGATGCAAATCTCTCTAAAAAAGTTCTTGTCAGGTTGCAGCAGAATCCTTAAGCTTAAATTAAGGACATTCGTCGGGGATGACTTTTGTCTGTAAATTAAAGGACTTGCGAAGGTAGGTTCTTAAACTTCAAGGAAGATACATGAATCAATCGAATAGCGGTTTCAAGTCGTCACCTGTTTCATCTATGGCGTCTTCTGGATCTGGAACTAGTCCTTTGAGTCCGGCTAAAGGACCCATATTAGCATCTCTTAATATTGG
>DALYIB010000039.1:0-16134 GCA_031970595.1 Pseudobdellovibrio sp. | reverse complement strand
AAAAAAGAAGCCCTCATGCACGCCATGTGGCAAATGATTAAATTAGACAAAGCCAAACTTCAAAAGGCTTTTGAAAATGGATAAATAAATTACTCCTTGAGTCGTGATTAGATTCGGTTAGCATAAACACTGTTAATGGAGGGCTGTATGGGCGAACTTCAACCGGTTATTAATTATTCAATCATTTTTATTTACGTTTTGTTATTTGGAACTGCGGCGATCGATAAATGGAAAACATTATCCACGCCTGAATGGTTCTGCAAACAGTTTGAAAATACCTTCATTAACCGTTTACCCGGAAAAGCCGCGGGTGGCTATTGGATGATCGCGATTTTTGAACTGGTAATTACATTGACCTTCATCGCGGCCCTATTCAATTTTGCACTTCTTCCTTATGCGTTGATCGGATCACTTTTTATGTTTGGAATTTTATTGTTGGGGCTTCGCCTGATTTCAGACTTTCAAGGTTCTGCCAACATGTTTATTTATTTCGGTACGACGTTAGTTTCATTGTACGTCATTAAATAACTCAACGTTGGCGAGTAGTTATTTTTTGCATTAGGCCTTAATAAGATTTATTTCCAGTTATTTTGCGTGATTAATTCGATGACCCGTTGTTCGATATCATCCCGAATACTTCTCACGACGGCTAAATCCTTGCCTTTAGGATCAGGTAAGGCCCAGTCGATTATTTTTAATCCTGGTACAAATGGGCAATTTTCTCCGCATCCCATCGTGACCATTAAAGTGGCCTGCGCTGCAAGCTCTGGGGTCAACAACTGGGGGCGGGCCGCAGATAAATCAATCCCCACTTCAAGCATGACAGCTACAACCTCGGGATGCAACTGAACAGCAGGATCCGTTCCCGCTGCCTGAGCTGTGATAGAACTGGATGACAAATGCTTATTAAAAAAAGCGGCAGCCATTTGGGAACGACCGGCACTGTGTACGCACGCAAAAATTATTTTCTTCATAAAACTCTCTAACTTGACTGATTCACAAATGGGATCAGATCCGTTACGAACAAATATATTCCATAAGCTTATGTTCAATATCAACCTGAGTCCAGCTTGCAGTTTCTGGGTAATGAACTAGCCGTTGATTTTAAACTGAATTCTATCTAGTCTTTATGTAAGTGTGAATTTTACTATTTGATCTGACGGAGGATAAATGGAACGTGTTTGGGTAAAAAATTATATGCCTGGTGTCCCATCGGAAATCGAACTGAATAACTATCATTCGCTGGTAGGTATTTTCGAAGAAGCTGTCAGTCAATATTCAGATCGAATCGCCTATGTCAACATGGGCCGAGAGATGAGCTTTCAAGAGCTGGATCGATTGTCTTCTCACTTTGGATCCTATCTTCAAAATGAATTAAAGTTACCCAAAGGTTCACGAATCGCCATTATGTTACCGAATGTTTTGCAATATCCAGTTTGTCTTTTTGGTGCTTTACGTGCGGGTTATGTTGTTGTTAATTGCAATCCCCTTTACACGGCTCGAGAGCTGGAATTTCAGTTAAAGGATTCTGGAGCTGACGCCATTGTTATTCTGGAAAACTTTGCTCACGTGCTAGAAGCAACACAGACAGAATTTAAAATTAAAAATATTTTTGTCACCAGTTTAGGCGAAATGCTGCCATTTCCGAAAAGCGCCATCGTTAATTTTGTTGTTCGTAAAATCAAAAAAATGGTGCCGAAGTGGAATTTAGAAAATACCCATTCATTAAAAACAGCCTTTTCGTATCAAGGTCAAAAATTAAATAAACCGAATTTAACCCTAGAGGATATTGCTTTTTTACAGTACACAGGCGGAACTACCGGTGTTTCCAAGGGGGCCATGCTGACCCATGGAAATATTGTTGCGAATCTTCAGCAAGCCCAAGCCTGGCTGAATCCACTGCTTGAATCTTCGGGTGAAATTATTATCACCGCGTTACCGCTGTATCATATTTTTGCTTTGACTGCGAACTGTCTGACGTTTTTAAAAATTGGAGCTAAAAATATTTTAATCACAAACCCGCGTGATATTCCCGGATTCGTCAAAGAAATGTCTCGATATCCTTTCACAACAATTACGGGCGTGAACACTCTGTTCAATGCTCTTGTGAATAATACTGAGTTTAAAAAATTGGACTTTTCAAAGCTCAAAATAGCACTCGGCGGCGGCATGGCTGTGCAAAAGGCGGTTGCAGAAAAATGGAAATCCATTACTGGCAAACCTTTGGTTGAAGCCTATGGCCTAACGGAAACATCCCCGGCTGCGACCATCAACCCCTTAAATCTTCAAGAATACAATGGGTCGATTGGACTGCCACTTCCATCCACAGAAATTGCGATTCGCAACGAGAACGGCCAATATCTGAGCCCCACTGAAATCGGAGAAATTTGCATTCGTGGTCCTCAGGTCATGAAGGGATATTGGAATCGTCCCGATGAAACAGAAAAAGTTTTATTACCAGATGGTTTTCTGCTGACTGGCGATTTAGGTTACATTGATCACGAAGGCTATGTTTATGTTGTCGATCGCAAAAAAGATATGATTTTAGTTTCTGGATTTAATGTTTACCCGAATGAAGTTGAATCCGTGATTGCACTTCACCCTGGAGTTCTGGAAGTCGCAGCGATTGGTGTTGCGGATGAAAAATCAACCGAAGCCGTTAAAGTTTTTGTTGTAAAAAAAGATCCTGCTTTAACTGCAGAGGAAATCATCGAATACAGCCGCAAGCATTTAACAGCTTATAAAGTTCCTAAACACGTCGAATTCAAAACAGAGCTTCCAAAAACAAACGTTGGAAAAATACTGCGACGCGCTTTACGCTAAAAGTAAAAAATTATAAAATTAAAACAGATCAGATCCAAAAATGAGCTAAGTTCTGATCTGTTTTTTGTGCGCAAATAACAGACAACGACTGCTAGATCGATATTTCATTAAATCCATCGCCGATTCAGCGAATCTGTTCACAAATATTTTGACAAAAAACCGAGGTCTCTTTCATATAGATCCATGAGACCATCTAAAATAGCTAATTTAATGAATCTGGCCGAAGTTGTGGCTGAACGATCGCACGACGCTGAAACACATGTCGGAGCCCTGCTTGTATCTAATAAAACAGGGGCTATTCTTGCGACGGGCTTTAATGGTTTTGTTCGTGGTGCCAAAGATACCGAATTACCCAACACACGCCCCGATAAATACCCATACATGGTCCACGCCGAACAAAATCTGATTGCCAACTGCGCTCGGCACGGGATTTCGATGGATGATTGCACAGTTGTCTGCACACATTCACCGTGTGTGGTGTGTATGCGATTACTATTTCAGTGTGGCATTACAGAAGTGATTTATAAAATTTCTTATACCGATTCAGATAAAGTCAAAGAAATGAAAGACATCAAAGTCATCGAAGTTGCGACCGAAGAACCCGGCATCAAAAAATTAAGATACGAAGTTTAGAATTTTTAATGAGAAAAATTTTATTCAGCTTCGTAAAAATCACAGCCAGATCTCTGCGGCTCCATATAATAATCTTTATTATCTAGACGAACCTTGGAAAAATTATGAGGAGAAGGTAGTGCGGTGTATGCGATATCAGCGTCAATGCCTAACTGCCTAGCGAAATAAACCGAGAATGTCGCAAATTCGGCACACCCACCTTTTTGTTCTTCGAGAATTCGACAAGGAGTTTGAAAATCAGATTTCGAAACGTCGTATTCGACAATGGTGCTGCTTACACACATAGCCATACAGGCAGCCTTACACTGCGACAGTTTTCTATTTTTGACGGCGTGCTGAAGCATCGAAGTTAGATTCATCAGATTTACTTTCGATTCAGAGGAATTCGAACACGTCTGAAGCGAACCATTCAAACGCTTCAGATCTTCCTGAAACTGATTGATCATTCTTGGTAACTTGAAAACATTATTTCCGACATACTGACTACCCAGTGAAGGTTGGTAGTCTTTGTCTTTGCGGAATTGACACGAAGTTTGATCCCAGTCTCTTTGTAAACAAGTAGAAAACATTTTTTCAAAACTGACTTTGTTGGCAGAAAAAGACTGTTGTACATTAAACATCAGTACCCATAGTAAAATGACCTTCATCAACATCGTTTAATTATATGTTGAAATCAGATAAATGTATTCTAGACGTCAGTCCAAAACGAAAATACAGTTAGTCGATTGCTTTATAGTTTATTTGAGTAGATGTTAATTTTTTTGAAGAGTAAAAATGGCGGAGTGAACGGGGTATGCCGAGCGAGATTTTAACTTATTAGAATCATTCCGGTTCTAGTAATTTCAACAACTTACCACGTTTCAACTGCTTATTTTGTCGGCTCCTGTCCGACTGAAACCGACAACTCGTTTCAGATCTGAAACGAGCAGAACTCTTAGACACCATCGAACCTCTCTGTTACTTTCACTTGCATGCTGGCTTACATCAGCTAAATACAACCATTTCGTCCGGCAATAAGTGTGGTTAATTCAAAGATCAGTAGAATTCTTCGTAACTCTTTGCAACAATGCCTAACCTTCCTCTCCGACTTTATTTATTGAAAACATAAAGTTCACAACTATAATTTCTATATGAAAATAAGCGCAAAAGAACAATTACTGTCTCAGCTAATTGCTGTACCAAATTATAAATATGTAATTAAGCCATACCAACGCCCCTACTCTTGGGAAAAAGAGCAGAGAGAAGACTATTGGAATGACCTTGAAGATTTATTCTCAGGCGAAACCGATCAACATTTCTTTGGCTCGATTCTTGTCATTAATAAACAAACAGGAAGCGTGATCGAAAGAGAGCTGGTCGATGGCCAGCAAAGAGTGACAACAACAATTATTCTTTTTTGTGCGATACGCGATTTACTTCAAACAAAGCAGATAGCTCTAGAAACAGCGACTTATATTGATCAAAACATTCTCAATGTCGGCATTCCTCCGAAACAAGTTTCTCGACTAGTTCTTCAAGGGAACGATAATAGTTTTTTTGTAAATCATGTTCTGCCTGTAAAAAAAGAGCTTGATCTGGACAAAATAAAAAGGAATTTCCCAAAAGGCATTGCAACTACAAAAAGTGAGAAGAAACTCCGCGATTGCTATCTATTCTTTATTGATCAAATATGGTCATACTGTAATGGAAAACCTGAAGAGCTAGGATTCTTCGCGGAGAATGTAGATAAAATGCTATCAAATGTTTGGTTTATCGATGTTGTCGCAGAAAATCTTGACTCGGCATACTCTATTTTCGGAGCCATGAATAACAGAGGCCTCCCGCTAAGTGCGGCTGACCTAATCAAAAATGCACTTCTTGAAAAGATTGCCGGCAATAACCAAGACAAACAAGAAACTTTCAACCAGCAGTGGGTTGATTTAAATGACACACTGGGGGAAAGTTCTGATTTGACAACTTTTATTCGACATTGGTGGATCACCCGAACAAAAGAGAAGGTTACAAAAGATAAGCTCTTTCGATTTCTTAAAGCTAGTATTAACGAATCGCCATCTGCCCCACACGAAATGTTAAAATCTATTTTGGATTCTTCAGTTCACTACAATCAACTTCTTGAGCCGGAGCGTGATCAGGTTAAATCATATGAAGCATTCGTGGCTCTTAAAACTATTGCAGATTTAAGAGCATCACTTTCATATCCTTTGTTGTTGCAAGCGAAGATACATCTACCAGAACATTTATTTGAAGACCTTTGCATCAAGATTGAGTCACTAACAGTGCGATATTCAACAATTTGCAAAAAAGCATCGAAGAACCTTGATAATATGTTTCAAAAGACAGCTAACTTAATCGGCGCCAAGAAAGAAGCCGCTTATGATGAGATTTTATCGGAGCTCAGAGCTGTCATGCCCGATGATGAAACTGTAACAAAAGAATTTTCTGACGATACTCCAACAAAAAACATCGATGTTATTTTAAGAAGATTGGCCCTCACCAGCAGTGACTCTGAACTACAAATCGGAAAAGGCAAAGATGTTCACATTGAGCACATTCTTCCTCAGACTTTGAAAAAGGAATGGAAAGAAAATCTTGATGACAAAGGCAGGGATGCCGAAGTTTACATCTATAAATGGGGAAATCTCACTCTATTGAGCGGAAAGAAAAATACAACTATTCAAAATTCTATATATAAAAAGAAATGTGAGTTTTATCTAAAATCAGACATTCCAATGACGAGGGCCTTACCATCGCAATACATGGAATGGAACTATGATACTGTTAATCGCCGAACCGAAGAGCTTGCAAAACGCGCTATTGAAGTATGGAGGAGTTTTTAACCGTGCCATATAAATCCATAAACTTAGACTATGACCATTTTTTCCGATCAGCGACTTCCCCGAGTTTTGATCGCTTCAACCGGACTGAAGCGTTTATTGCATGGATTGACTTACTTGGGGTTCGTCAAATGAATCATCAACAAATAATCACCGCGGTAAAACAAGTACTTGAAGCCGCAGCTGAGTGTTCTTCGACAGGGCCAATTACAAATCTCGGCGGCCCGCCGCCAGCAAAAGTTTTGGTTGGAACTCCACAGAGCGCAGTTCAATATGTATTAGTTGGCGATGCCTTATTATTAGTTGATAAGGAGCAGCCAGAAACTCCAGCGGCTGCGACACTTGCTTTTATTTATCGGGCAAGTCTGGTTTCTCGAATTTTAAATGAACATGGATATGTTCACAGGGGCGTAATTACGAGAGGCGCAATCTTTTGCGATAGAATAGATGATTCTTCAATAATCACTGGTGCCGGAGTTGTTAAAGCTGCAGGTCTTGAATCTTCGTTAAAATCAGCAGGGCTATTTTACGATGATACCCTTTCACCTTTTATCAATCAGCCGATTCGAGCTAACCAGATACAGCAACATAGTTGGTATGAACCGCTTACAGGACTTCAGTGGAACGCTGCTCAACATGCTCCAGGCCTAGTTGGAACAATTTTTAGCCAGTATCATGGATGGGAAATGTGGAAACGAGCAGTCACAAATGGTGTTCAAACGGCATCTAATATAATCAATGCAAATTTGCTAATTCAAGAATTGATTTCTAATCGAGGATTACCACCATAAATCTACGATTGCTCTAAAAATTAATTATTGATCGGCCACATGCATATACTTGTGGCCGAGGTCGAAAAAATGGCAGGCGACAAAGAAAGATTTTAATAAGGTGGCCATTCTGCTATTTGACGATAAACTCATTATTACACGATCCGCATTTAGCGATAGCATCTTTGCCCTTTACTTCAACTATAAACTCGCCTTCAACACTTTCTACAGCTAAATCCGTACCATGCATTCCGAAAGTTTCTTCTGAGAATTTAACATTGCCCTCCGCTTTACATTTTTTAGCGGGTAAGCAAAGTGGCGGAAGTGTCAATGTCAGGAGAAAGACAAAAGTAAACCCTTCGGGGCATTTGGGGCTGAGCTTTGGTTTTTCGAAATTTGGGGTGAGAGTCAGAATTTAATTTTTTTCAAGAGTGTGGGATCATCTCGCTTGACAAATGGCGCCCCAGGCCGGACTTGAACCGGCACGCCCGATCACTCGAAGCCCAGGATTTTAAGTCTCTTAGACGGATACTTGCAACATACTGAAATAACTAAAATATCAAACAATAACAAGAAGTTACCCTTGTTTTCTATCTTCCCTCAATTACCCTGTAATTAACTGTTTTTCACCCACGCTGGCACTCATATGGCACACAAGGAATTCGCTGATTAATTGAGCGATACTATTTTAATTAAAAAAATTCTAGTTAATCTTTTATATCGTCCGGATCCATAGCAAGATTTACATCCGTGAATCTGAACAAGTGAGCTGTCGGATCTTTTTGTATGATCTTACGGAATAAATATACTCGATTTTGTTCAATTGTTTTACTTCTTTTGATTAACCGATACTTTCTTGGAACCAAACGAATCCAAACTTCCGGACTTTGCGGATAAAAATCATCATTTTGTAATTTGATCTGAGATACTCTCCATCCATCAGTCATATATTCAGCAGCACGATAAAAATCTGACATAATCAATTCGTTCATATTTGCCTCCACATAGCTCTATTATCTCATTTTTAAAACAATAAAAAAATAGGAAAAATGCTTTTAACAAGGGGAGCGCTTTCGCACCACCCTAATGTTTTACTGAGGACGGAAGTTTAATGGAACAGAGACAGAAGCTGGGATAGTTGCAGGCAAGTTGTAATCAATAACTTCGATAAACATAGAAGCTGTAGATTGATTTACACAAGTACCTGTTACTGGGTTGTACATTGATTGTGACGTTAAGTTTAACCATCCGTATTTTGAAAGTTTATAAACACTTGTCAAACCTGCGTTTGATTTATCGTGCATGATAACTTCATTTGAATACACTGGACCGCCACCTTGTCTCATCAACTGACGACCAGTACAGTTTGCGAACTCGTAGTATAAGCTTCCAGTTTTAGTAATTGTACCAGCAAGGTCATAACCAATCATTACGTTGTTAGCTGTTGACCAAAGCACATACTGTCTGTTGATACCAGCAGCAGTTACTGGGAAAGTAGATACCAATGTCATTTGTGGGATCACCGCATTGTTAGCATCATACACTGCAAACGAACTTCCTGAACCACTTGAACCAGCAGGACCTTGTGGACCAGTAGCTCCTGTCGCACCAGTTGCTCCAGCTACACCCTGAATACCTTGAGCTCCTTGAGCACCCTGAGGGCCTTGTGGACCTTGCGGACCCTGTGGGCCTTGAGCACCAGTTGCACCGGCATTACCACCACAAGCAACAACTGTATCAATGTTATCGGCAGCGCAAACTACGCGAAGACCTTGAGTACCGTTAGAGCAAGTAGCTACTGTGATTTGACAATTGTTAGCCATAGCTTGTAAAGCGTTAGACACTGCTGGTGAAGTTACTGGAGTAGTTGATGGAGCGCTAGCAGATGAACCGCCGCCGCTATCAAAACATGCTGTTAAAGAAAGTGAAGAAGCTAATACTGTTACTGTTTTTAATACGTTCAATGTTTTCATAATAATCCTTTTAATTAATATTTTTGCTTTTGTTGTTTACACGTTTTTTATTTTGGTTCGGAATACTAAACTGAACTTTTTCAAGATCTTGCAATATCTTTAGCTTCTCAGTCCTCTCGCCATCATCTAAAGCTGCCGCATCGTTTAAGATTTTTGCGACAGAGCAAATATTCAACTCTTGACTATGAGAAGAGTTTTCTATTATCTGATCAACTGCTTCATCTGGAATATTTTTTTTGAAGCTAATCTCCAAAAAAATTATTAGTTCTAGCCAATCAATTTCATCGAATTTAAATTTCGGACTTAAGAGATCTTCTCTCTCCAATTTGAAATGATTTAGCATTTCTCGTTCAACGTCTTTTACCGGAATTGTTAAACTCATAATTAAACCTCCCAGTGTAATACTGCTCTCGATTTTGAATTGAAAAAATCCTCTAGGAATAACTCAATGTCGTTTAAAATTGTTGCAACAGTTCTATGTTCCTTCCAGTGAATGATCCTATGAAGAAAAATCAATCTACCCAATTCAGCACACGCCTTCTCCCAAAGAATTTTAAATTGATTAAATAAATCGTTTAGTAATTCAACGGCTCCGTAATCAATATGGTCAATTCTGACATCCCATGAAGATTCATCTGCATTTAGCGCAAAAGCATTTGCCCATTCTACTATTTCGATGATTGTTATTCGCTGAAACTTCGATTTATTCAGGTTCACAATAGTCAGCAGTCGACTGGTGAGCAATCTCCGATACTGCAAATCCGTAGCGATCATAATTCCTCCTTGATTGTATATTTGTTTTCTTCACACACCTCTGCAAAATTTGAAAATACTCCAGAGTTCATCCATGCAGATAAACCGTTATATATGCAGACCTTTGCAAGCCTATCAAAGCTAGTCTCATCAGGGCTGTACTTAGTTGTCGCGCAGCCAGTGAGTAGCAATGTAAACAAAAACGAAATCCTCACGTTACCTCCTTTGGTAGAATAAATATGAATCTTGATTATTTGAAATAGAACAGGTGTCACGCCTCGAAACATTACTCGTCGATCTTTGAAAGCGTTTCATTTTGGAATTCTGAGCCAGTGAAAAATAAATGACCCTTTAAATGTTATTTAAAATTCTTGGCATGCCGATACCTAATATATGAAGACCTATGCTTCTCTACGAAAAATCATTACTTACCTGAGTCAGCCTGAGCTCATCACCGATTTTCAAAAAAAGAAAACGGAGGTCCTTGCAAGTTTTCCAGATGAGGATCTAAAGATGGATATAGAAGAAGTTTTAACAACAGTAGTTGTACAGATAGAAAAACTCATTTCAGCATCGTATCCAAACAGTGAAATCAACTTTTCAAAAGTCAGACCACACATTCAATATTTGTCTTCTATTTATATTGGCACGAGAATACAGAGATTCTATGATAAACTTGTTGGCCTTAATGTTAGACGAAGAGTCTCCATTGAGGATTATACTAAACTCCGTGCAGACAAATTAATCAGCTCACAAACTTCTTCTGATAGCCTTAAATCGGCAATTCGGAAAGGCAAGTCTCGCTCAAATAAAACAACTGTAAAGTCTGCAGATCGTGTCCGAGGAATAAAACTTTCTTCACTTCTAAAAAATTACAAACCATCAGCCTGTGAATCCACACTTCTAAAGTTCATTCCTCTTGATATTGATCGCGCAGGAATAGAGATGGAAAGCCAACTTTACTTATTCCGTGTGATCGCGGATATTATTCGTAAACTGAACCTCCATTATGAGCATCACCACGTAAATGCTGCCAGCTACTGGACCAATATATTTTTACTACAATGCAGAAAGCCGCTTCCGACCCGAAATGTATTTGAATTCTGCAAGGAAATGTCTAGAGCAAGTGTAGATTCTTATATTCTTAACAATCCAGAACAGAAGTTCGGCTCAGTCTTTTGGAAAGACAGTATTTATAAACGGAAAAAACAGGATCTTGTTGCTCGACACCAAACTGGAATTACTGGCCCTCTCAGTTTCAACGATTCTGAATCAGCCGAGGAATGCTTAGCATACATGACAACTATTCAACTGGTTTTAGCAATGAATTTACTAAGACTCCGCTTAATTCATCCCAAGTGGCCTGCACTGGGTATTAATGTTCTAATTAGATTAATGAGTTTTCACGCTTATTCCAAATAATCAGTTTAGTGTAATTTTACTTTTTCTTATCAATTTTGTGAATGGTCACCCTAAGATCACCTTCAAAAATCTTTTGTAAAACCTCTTGAGGTAATACCGATCTAGAATTGGGATCCGGTTCACCAAATAGCATTTCGTGCAGATCAGCATCAAGAACTTCGCAAATTTTTTTAACCTTTAGCACGTCAATTTTAGTTTGCTTTGAAGCCCCTGGATTCAAATACCCATGCAAAGTACTTGGGCTTATCTTCGCCAGTCGTGAAAGCTGTATTTGGTTGAGGCCTTTTTTGTGCATAAGACGAAGAATATTTTCACGCAATTTTAATGACATATACATATAATCTCCGATAGTTGATTGATTTGTAGTTTTATTCTGTTTGTCGTATTTTTAATTCGCCTTGCCGAATAGATTCGTAAATCTATAACGAAGTTTGTGACACCTGTTGCCTGAATTGAGCGGCTAAGTGAATACATCTAATGACCTTGATCTAGCATGCCGAAATAAACTCAAGATACAGAATTTCCAACTAGGAGAACTAATGAAAGAATCAAATACTGAGCCGACAGATGATATGGAGACCAGCGCGCTTAAACTTTGCGGATTTCTTATCGGGGCAGCTCTGGGCGCGAAAGTATCCAATAAAATTGTCGGTGATGATCGCGGAGGAGTCTCCTCATTTCTAGCACAGACAGCAGGAGTAATTTTAGGGTCGATAGGTGCAAAAAAGATGATTGAGTCTTTATTAAAAGAACAGAAAAAAGAGAGTAATATCTAGATAAAAAATAAATTTAATAAATTAACATATACGCACTGAAGGGATTTTCAAATGAAAAAACAACAAACAGAAAAAGCAGCAAATGAGATTGTCCAATTCTTAACTGATTTTATTTCAAAGGTTCCAGAATCAAATTTATCTAAATCTGAATTTCCGCAAGAAGACTCGAAAGATATCATTTCAGATGCATCATGGAAGGCTGCGTCCGTATCCGGAGCCTTAGCTCTTCCTCCAGGACCGTTAGGGATGCTAACTATTTTACCTGAGTTAATAGGGGTCTGGAAAATTCAAGCTCAAATGGTTGCAGATGTTGCGGCAGTTCATGGAAAAACAGCAGTCCTATCGAAAGAAGCAATGCTCTACTGTCTTTTTAAACATGGAGCAGGTCATTTGTTTAGAGATATTGTTGTTCGTGCGGGCGAAAGAGTTTTAGTTAAAAGAGTCACGCTAAGAGCACTTCAATCTATTTTAACAAAATTAGGTTTCAGCATTACGCAAAGGGCAATTGGAAGAGCCGTGGCTCGTTGGATTCCTATTGCCGGAGCAGTTGCAATAGGAGCATATGCAAAATATGATACATCACAGGTTGGCGAAACAGCACAAGAATTCTTTGCATCAGAATTTGAACAGGAAAAAACAAAAGATGATAACAAGAGTGAAGCCGCTTAGCTCCCAGAATTTCTTGAAAACTTTAAGCATAAATGAATATTCAGAATTAGTCTGAATAATATCTTTAATTATTATTGAGGTCAGTATGAGCAAACCAACAAACTGTAAAAGCTGTAACAAAGAATTTGGCATCTTTCGTTGGCGCTATTCATGCTCAAAGTGTAGCGAAATATTCTGCTCTGACTGTATGACTGAACCAGAAGTTAGCTTTAAGTTTCTGCATAAGCCACCTATTGCAAAGGATAAATATTGCCCTCAGTGTTGGAAAAATTATGCAGAACCTGCTGTCAATCGATATATAAAAAGTGCTGAACAATTCAATTCAGTTACAACCTATTCCAAAAACTATAAAGGCCGACTCCCCTCATTCAGTAACACGACTAAACAATATATTAAAACAAGATTGTTTGAAAATAAAGATGAGGCAGAGCGTGCAATTAAATCAGAAGCATTATTTTTAGGTTTCAATGTTGTTGTAAACTTAACAATTGAAAAAGAAACAGCTTCAACTTCCTCTGACAGCGGAAAAGGTACATATCATTATTCAGTCTGGTCAGCCAATGGAGAGGCCTATAAGTCGGACGACAAATAACAATCCTAACTTAGAACATTTAGTAATCTTAATTCTCTTAAGTTAATTTCTCCAGCCCCAGAACCTCAGCTCTCTGAGCAGGAGAAATTAGGAAACTAACTCGCTGAAACGCTCTTGAGTTTGACCGACGAAACACTTTCATTATCTGATTGCACTCCATTAAACGATCTTGCCAGCGAACTCACCGCTAAACCCGCAACACCTAATGCGACGCCAGTTATAAAACCCTCTGCGGCTTTTACCGCGACGTGAGTAATTACCTCGCGCCAATCAATCGCGTGTTTTTTTGTTTTAGCCTCTTTTGATTTTTTATCTGAATTAACTTGCTCTTGCATTTACTTTCCTTTCAGAGGAATTGATTTTCCTCCTATCAAACTTATACCCGATTTTATAAGGTATTTGCCTTTTCCGATGGCTACCCAATCAACTCAATTAAGTCTTGCGCCTCAGCCTCTGATTCCTGCGAGTACCGTTGAACATAAGCTAACGATGAGTGCCCTAGGCGTGAGGCTGCAAATACTGGATCTTTTGCAATCCTACACTGATAGGCATGCCGATGTCTTAATCTGTGTGGTGATAATTCGACAGGACCATCACCGAACGAAGCTGAGGTCATGCGTGCATTTTTTTTTAATGCCTTCCATGCAGATACGCGGTCAAGCTCGCATCCGCTTCTACTTGTAAAAATAAAATCTGAACCCGGTGTTCTGTGCTTTTCGATGTATGTCGTGAGTAGATCAAAGACTTCTTGTTTGAACGTAACTGTTCGTACTTTACCACCCTTGCAAAAAACTCCAATAAACTTTTTCCCTCTGAATTGCGAAAGCTTAAGCGACAAAAGTTCTGTAATTCGCAAAGCCGTTCCATTCAATGTAACCAGCATGACATAGTCTCTGTAGTTCTGACTAAATTCAGTTTTAGGAAATTCTGCCAAAGAAATCGCAGTCTTTAAAAGACGATGATAGCTGCGATCATCAACAGATTTAGGCGCCCCAAGATCCACCTTCAGCTCGCGTATGTTCTTGCAAGGGTGCATTTTTAAATGTCCATTTTCAACTAACCAGGTTCCGAAGGATCGTAAACTCGACATGATTCTGTTGATCGTGTTTGGCATTAACCCCTCTGAACTCAGTGCGCCTTCATAGAGCTTTGAATCTCTTGGTGAGTATTGTTTGACGGATAAGTTCCCATTAAGTTTTAGATAAAACTTTAAGAATCGTTTTAAATCACGCTGCCTCACCTCGTATGTCAGGTGCGATCGTCCTATCACAGATTCACTTAAAAACTGATGTACAAGTAATACGAGGCTCTGTTCCTCCATCTGTTGCACAAAACTCCGTTGTTTTATAATTTCAGGTAACACTGCAAACCTCCTAATTTGTATTTGAGTTATGGTTTACGCAACAGATTGACTGATCTGTTGCACTTCACTTTGAAAAAAAAGAGCGAGTTTAGTACTCGCTCTCATGCATGATGGTTAAAACCCGAATTCCATTTTCCTGAAAAGACGTAAAGCTTTCGTCGTAATAATCGAACTTCCAGAAAAAGACTTCATCACAAAAAACAACTCTGCCAAAATCTCTTTCTTTGTAGGGATCATTCTCGGTTGTAAATTTGTTAAAACTTCTCACCAATGAAATAATCTCGAATACTTCATCCCTGCTCAGTTGCGACACATGAGCTGACAATATCAGCCTGTGAGGATTCGGCATCATTGGTAAAAAAGATCTTAAGTAATCATTTCTAACTGCGATAGAGTGTGAGTTGGCGATTGTTGCTTCGCTCATAACTTAGCTCCTCCTGTTCAACAAAATCACTTAAGAACTTAATACAGTCTTTCTCAAAAAAAGAAAGCTGGCCAAAACCAGCCAGCTCCTTTCCACTTTCACAGAATTCTTTATCTAGCGTATACAAACCATGACAATCAACATATCGCCTGACCCCATTAACAATCAGAAAGTTAAGCAAATAATAGTTCATAATTTCTTTCGGAATGTCTGTAGAAAAATTATTTTCTATTTCTTCCATTCGCCTCATTGAATTTATACGAATATTTTCTTTTGAACTCATAAAGACCTACTTAAAATATTCTTTAGCTCTAAGCTCAGAAATCGAACTTGATTTGTTATTAAATTCACTGGGCAAATTATTTTGCTCAGCCATTTCTAAGAACTGACCAATTGCTAAAATGAACATGCTCATCGCACTTAAACTATGCGCCAGTAAAAGTATTTTTTTTGGAGCAGATAATTCTGCGAACGACATAAATCCTCCTTGAGTCGACGACTCTTTAGTGTGGCTTGATTGCCACTAGACTTATATCCTGATGAGCATTCTTTTTGACTCAAATCCCTATTGAGAAAAGAATAAAAACTGTAAAAATTCCTTTCGGTGGCATTTAATGAAGGCTGCACTTTATCAATACTTAGAGGGGAGGTTTCCGATTTTATACAGGGGCGACTCAGTACCCAACACAATTAAAAGTCATACCGACCCAAAACTCAGATGCAAAAAAAATTGGACATTGTACCCATAATCCGATTACTGAAATTGAAAGACTAAATGAATCCCAAAAACATGGGATTTTCTTGAGAATAAAAATGACATTTTGGCATACTT
This sequence comes from Pseudobdellovibrio sp., assembly GCA_031970595.1. Classification (GTDB taxonomy): domain Bacteria; phylum Bdellovibrionota; class Bdellovibrionia; order Bdellovibrionales; family Bdellovibrionaceae; genus Pseudobdellovibrio. The sequence goes on along the minus strand of DALYIB010000039.1, from coordinate 270 downwards.
AAGCGCTAGTTCATCCGAAGGATTGTCATTTAAAATTTTCGAAGCACTAGCATTAAACACTGGTGCAAGATTAGGGGAAATATTGGCTATAACAAAAAGCGATATCAATCTTGAACTTCAAAGAATTTCAATAAATAAGATTTACGATCCAGAGGAGCTAAAAACAGTCCCAAGAACGAAAGGCAAAAAAATCGGGTTCTTGGAATTAGCCCTTCATTAAGATCAATGCTTGATGAGTTTTTCAAAGAGACTGCCACCCGCCCGAATGAT